>JAJFFL010000278.1 GCA_021776705.1 Alphaproteobacteria bacterium | reverse complement strand
CTCGCGATCTCGCTGCACGCCACCCACGACGCGCTCCGCGACGAGCTGGTGCCGATCAACAAGAAGTATCCGCTCGCGACGCTGATGCAGGCGTGCCGCGACTATCCCGGCGTCGCCAACTCTCGCCGCATCACTTTCGAGTACGTGATGCTGAAGGGCGTCAACGACTCCGACGCCGAGGCCAAGGCGCTGGTCAAGCTGCTCGCCGGCGTGCCGGCGAAGATCAACCTGATCCCGTTCAACCCTTGGCCGGGCACGGTTTACGAATGCTCCGACTGGGACCGCATCGAGGCCTTCGCCGACATCGTCAACCGCGCCGGCTACGCCAGCCCGATCCGCACCCCGCGCGGCCGCGACATCCTGGCCGCCTGTGGGCAGCTGAAAAGCGCCAGCGTCAAGGAGCGGGCGAGCGTGCGTCGCAAGGCCGGGGGCTAGGGCGAGACGGGCGCGGCTTCGGCGCCCGCGCACGGGTTGGGCGTCCCCGAGCCGGTGAAGTTCATCACGGTTTCGGCGTGCAGCAGCAGGCCGTCTTCGGCCAGCGTCGCGGCCCCGTCGAGCGCCAGGTCGCCGAGGCAGGTGCGGCCGAACAGGTGCGCGCCGGAACCGAACGAAAACGGCAGGCCGGCGTCGCGTTCGGTCGCCGAATTCTCCAGCGCCCAGACGTTGCCGTTGACGACCGCGCCGGACAGCACCGCGGCGTCCCACTTCCACAGCGTTTCATCGCCGTCCCAGTTGTAGCGCGCGGCGAGGTCGGCGTGCGAAATCAGCGTTTCCTTCGCGGCCGTCACCGGCCCGCCGGCGCCGCCGTCGGGACCGCACCCGGCGAGCGTCAACATCGCGACGGCCGCAAGCCCGGCGCCGATTCGAAGGCGTCGTTTCGACGTCATGATCTTCTCCCCCGAGTCAGCGGCTTGAATGCGCGCGGCCGCCGTCGCGCGCGCATTACTCCCCGTTGGCGTTGATCGTCGTGCCGCCGCAGGGGTTTTCTTCCGGTCCGCCGGGAAAACGCAAAGTCGAGTTTTCGTGCAGCAGCAGGCCCTCGGCCTTGAAGGTTGCGAGGCCCTCGATCGAGATGTTGCCGACGCAAGTGCGGCCGAAGGCCTGGTTGTTGGAGCCGAAAGAGAAGGTGATGGCGTTGCCGCGGTCGAGCGCCGCCTGGCCCATCAGGATCACCCGGCCGCTGACCGAGACGCCGGAGGCGATCGACCGGTCCCACCGCCAAAAATCATTGGACTCGTCCCAGCCGAAGCGGGACGTGAAGTCCTCGATCGGGATCAGCGTGTCTTCGGTGACGACGAGGATTCCGCCGCTCGCCTTCACCCCGCCGCCGCCGCCCGCGCCTCCGCCGCCGCCGCCCTCGCCGCACGCGGCCACGAGCAGGGCGCCGGCGAACGCGGCGACGAAAGCGGTGCGGGTCGACTTCATGGCGGGCATCTCCGGGCGCGGAACGCGGTGCGAATTCGCCGCGGACCCTAGCCGAGCCGACGCGCCGGGAAAAGGCGCGCCCTGCGCCGCGGTTCCGGCGGCGCTCAGTCCGCCGCCGGCCGTTCGAGCCAGACGAGGTTGGGAAGGCCGAACTCGCCGGTGTCGTCGGCGTAGTTGGCTTCAAACGATCCCGTCAGCCGATCGCCGTCGAGGCGCAAGGCGACGTTGACTCCGTGATAGCCGTCAGGTTCGGATTCGACGCTCAGCCACCCGACGAAGGCGCCGCGCAACAATTCTTGATCGTAGCGGACGCCGCTCAGTAGGGTTCGCGGCCGTCCCTCCAGCTTCACGTGAACGTCGCCGTCGGCCTGAAATGTCATGACGACTCCGGATTTCTCACCGCGGTAGTCTCGCACGGCGCCGGCCCAGTCGCCGAGAAACGCAGCGGGAACCGGCTCGCGCGTATCGAACGTGCGCCCAGCTTCATTCGCGGCGACCATTTGGTCGTAGAAGCCGGGGAGGAACTGTTCGGCGATCAGGGCGCTGTATTTCGCATTGATCATGCCGGGAAACGTGTCGTCGCGCTTGCGGCCGTTCATCAGCGTGACGATCGCCAGCCCATGGTCGGGGAAGGCGAGAACCTCGCCGACGGAGCCGACGCCCCAGCCGTCGGCGATGAAGTACGCGTACGATTCCAGATCGCGGCGCCAAATCCCGTGCGCATAGTCCGCGCGCGGGGCGGGCATGTCGAACGCCGTCTCCAAGAGCTTGGCGCGCATCTCCTCGGACAACGCCGAGCCTTCGACCGGCGCGCCGGCGAGCATCGCACCCATTCGCACGAGGTCGTGCGCCGACACGCGCATGACGGCCGCTTTGGCGCCGCGCGGCGCGGCCGGCAGACCATCGACGTAGCCGGTCGCCGCCACGGCGCCATCGGGCGAGCCGTAGGACGTGTAATAGCTCGATGTCATTTCGAGCGGCGCGAAAACTTCCGTCCGCATGAACTCGTCGAAACCGGCGTCGTAGGCGTCCTCGACGACGAGTTCCAGCAGCTCGTGCGAATAATTCGAATAGTAGAAACTTCCTGGCGGAAACACGACCTGGCCGCCGTGGGCGCGCAGCGAATCGCGCAGCGGCGTGTCGCGGTCGGGATCGTAGTTGAACTTGAAGCCCTGCGGGACGCCGGCCGACATCGTCAGCAGATCGCGCACGGTTATCGCGCCGACGTCGTAGTAACGTGACGTCAGATCGCCCACTTGAAGATGATCGACAGCGCGTGTTTCCAGACTCAGCACGCCCAGATCGACCGCCTTCAAGACTCCTACGGACGTCACCGTCTTGACGATCGACGCCGCCGCGTACCCGGTGGCGGGCGTCGCCGGGAGATCCTGCTCAACGTCGGCCCAGCCGAAGGCCTCTTCCCAAAGGATGACGCCGTCCTTCGCCACCGCAACCGACAGCGAGGGGATGTCGCCGGCGCCCACGCGTTCAAGAATTTCGGTTCGAACGGATTCAAAACGGGCGTCCGCCGCGACCGTCGCCGTCGCCGGGACGGACGCTTGCGCGCTACCGTCCTCCGTACAGCCCGCGAAGGCCAACAACGCGGCGACGCTCGCCGCCGTGAAACGTTGGCGAAGGCTCACCACAACCGCGGTCTCCCATCCTGCGCTGCCGTGAATTCGACGGATCGGCCGGCAGGCTAAGATCACCGTGATCACCTACACAAGTGACGGATAATTAATACGGGACCGAACTGAAGTCAGCGCGCCCAGGCGACCAGCCGCCGCACGGCGTCGCGCTGAGTCTCGTAGGGGTCGGTGTCGTGGCCGCGTTCGTCGAAGACGCGCACGTGCGCGTCGCGGCCGAGGCGGCCAAGTTCGTCGAAACGCGCGCGCAAGGCGACCGCGTTGGCGACCGGCACGGAGCGGTCTTCGGCTCCGAAATAGGCGTAGGTCTCGGGCAGGTCCTCCGCGAAGTACAAGGCGGACGACGCGATCATGCGGCGGCGCACGTCGGCGAGGGTTTCGCCGTCGGAGAGCACCCGGTCAAAGAAGTGGTCGAACTTCTGGCCTCCTTCGTCGTCGAGCGTCGGAGGCTCGCCGCCGGACATCGAGTCCGCCAAGATCTCCTCCCAGCGGAAGCCGAGATATTTCTGCATCGCTTCGAAGTGGTCGACCGGTCCGGCGACCGACAGCACGAGGCTGATGCGCGGATCGCGCTCGGCCGCCAGAAACGCGACCGAGCCGCCGCGGCTGTGGCCGAAGATCGCGATTCGTTCGGCGTCCGCCCGCGGCGTGATCGACAGCGCCGCGTTCAACAGCGCCAGCGTCGCGCTGGTCGCGCCGTCCCAGGAGTCCGACGGATCGCCCTCGGACGTAAACTCTTCGCCTTGGAAGATCAGCGTATGCCCGTTCATGGCCGGAACCACGACGATGAATTCGTTTTGATGCTCGCGCAGGGCGTTGAGGATGTCGGTGCCGTCCGTCACGTCCATCGGCGAAAAGCTCGGATTGACGCCGCGCGCGTCGAGCAGCACGGGCAGGGGGCCGTCCGCGCCTTGGGGAATCCAGATCGCGCCGTAGTGGGCCGCGCCGGCGATGTCATGGCGGACGATCGAGACGTCGTAGGTGGCGTGCGCGCGAACAATCTCCGCGCGCCGGACGACCTCAACGTTCGTGGCGGACAGGTCGCGCGTCGCCCAGGACTCACGAACGTCCGCGATCTCGGCGGCCGTGGGAGCGGCGAACGCGTCGGACAGCGCAAACGGCAGCAGCTTGCGATAGCCTTCGCCGGGCGACGGTTCCGTCAGCGCCAGGCGCCGCGCGGCTTCTTGCGCGACGCCGTCGTCCGGATCGAGTTCCAGCGCCTGCGCCGCCGCCGCGCGGGCTTCGCCACGCCGGCCGGCGGCGACCAGGGCGTAGGTGTAAATCGCCTCGAGACGCGAGTCGTCCGGATGCGCCGCGCGCAGGCGTTCCATGAACGTCACCGTGTCGTCGATCCGGCTCGGGTGATAGAGCAGGTGCTTGAAGGCGAAGCCGCGCAGATCGTCGATCGTCAGGTCGGGATCGGCGAACGCCGCGTCCGCGGCGTCGTGCGGACGCCGGTCCATGAACATCGTCGCCGGCGTCTCGGCGCCCTCGGGCAACATCGCGAACGGTTCGCCGTCGTAGTCGTCTTCGATGTTCGTAAGAACCAGGGAAACGACGTCGCCTTCGGCGTCGCGCTGAAACGCGATCGTGCGCTCCGGCCGGACGCTCGGCAGCTCGAACGCGAACGTGTCAAGCGCGCCGTCGACCGGCGCCAGATAGGGCCGGCTGCCCCAGAACGGCGGCACGGCGGCGATGTAGCCGTCGACGGCGGCGATGTCGGTGACCGCCAACGGCCCGGCGGCGTAGACGCCGGCGTACGCGGCGTGGACCGGCGCCGGCGGTTCCGACGTCAGCGTGGCGCACCCGGCGAGGGCCGCCGTCGCGGCGATCACGGCGAAGGGTTTCATGTCGTCTCCTGGGAAAGCGGCGAGCGGCATCAGCGGCCGGCCCACCAGTCCGGGTCGGTGAGCCAGCCTGTGACGCGCGCCGCGTCGTCGGGCCGGTCGAGGTTGCGCAGCAGATGGTCCGCCAGCATCAGTTGGTTGTCGCGAAACACCGCGCCGTCGGCGCGCAGTTCCGCGGCGGCGCTCAGCCAGCCGTCGACGTCGCGGCCGTAGATCGTTTCCGACTCGAGACGCGCCTGGGTGCCGGCGTGGACCGCCGCGAGCCGCGCCAGCAAATCGTCGAGCGCCGCGCGGTCGAGGCACGCGCCGCGCAGGCAGACGGTTTCGACCTCGAGCAGCGCGTCGGCGCTCTCCAGCGGGTTCGCCCGCAGCAGCACCAGGTCCGCGCGCGCGCCCTCGACGACCTCGCCGAACGCGCCGTCACGGCGCGCGGCCTCGGCGGCGGCGACCGTCGCCGTGCGCAGAGCGGCGGCCGGCGACAGGCCGAGGGCTTCAAAGTCCTGCACTTCCTGGATCAGGATCCGGCCGTAGATCATGAACGGAAAGCCGCCGCCGGAATCCGTGCCCGCGAGCAGGCGCGGGCCGTCGGGCCGCAGCGTCTTGAGAATCGTCTCCGCCTTGTCGCGCGCCGCCAAACGGATGCGCGTCGTGTCGTCGATCTCCTGCGCGCCTTCGGCGCGCCACATGTCGAGATCAAGCGGCGACATCAAGGCGGCGTCGGGGTCGGCGAGGGCGGTCTCGGCGGCGGCGCCGCGCAGGTGCGCGCGGTGGGCCTGGAGGGTGGGGGTGTTCCACATCTGCGACCCGCGAGTCGCCGCGCGCCAGTCTTCGTCGGTGATCGTCAAGGTGCGATCGTCGAGGTAGCCCTTGAAATGCTCCGCCGTGCGGTAGCCGAGCGTGACGGCGCGCGCCACCGTGACGTCGTGGGGAATGTGGCCGACGACGTCGAGGCCGCGCACCCGCGCTTCGTCGAAGATCGCGTCAAGCGCCTCGGGCGGCATGTTGTTGTGCACCTTGATCGCGTCGTAGCCGGCCGCCGCGTGCGCGCGCACGGCCGCCCGCGCCGCTTCCGGCGTGTCGACCGCTTCGGCGTACCAGCTCATGTTGTAGGCGTTGAGGATCGGGCCGGCGACGATCATCGACGGCGCGAAGAGGTCGCCGGCCGCGGCCTGGTCGCGGCGTTGCAGCAGCCAGCCGAAACCCGCCATTTCGCGCACCGTCGTCACCCCGTGGGCGATGTTGAGCAGCGGCTGGCTGGTCGATTCCAACCCGTGCACGTGCATGTCGGCGAGGCCGGGGATGAGGAACAGGCCGTCGGCGTCGATCACCCGCGCCGACGCCGGCGCCGGCAGGGCGGGGCCGATCGCGGCGACGACGCCGTCTTCCACCACAACGTCGATGTCGGCGCGCACGATTCCGGCGCGCACGTCGATCACATCGGCGCCGCGGATCAGAGTCGTCTCGGGCCGGTGCTCGTCGTTGAGCGCCCGCTGCAGCCGCATCAGCTCGATCTCTTCGAGCAGCCGCGTCCAGCGCGTGACGTCGTCGTCCGCCTCGGCGCGCGTCGCCACCGGCGTCGGATCGCCGGCCGTCGGCGCCGCCGGGGCGCACGCCGCCGCCGCCGCCGCGGCGAGGGCAAGGGCCGCCCGCGCGACGGTGCGGCCGATCATGTCGAAGTTGCAGCGCGCCATGACTTGATGATCCCGATTCCATTGTTCCAGTGTTTTTCGGCGCGGCGCGCGGCTTGATCGCGCTTGCCCGCCCGCAACGCCGCGACGACCGCGGCGTGGTCTTCGGTCGATCCCGCGACGTCCGCCATGCCGCGGTCCGCGCCGCCGTCGTAGCGCTGGCGGAAGTCGAAGCGGTCGAAGGGCACGAACGCGCGCTCCTCGCCGTGCTGCATCAGCATGCGCACGCGCGGCATCCAATCGTCCTCCTCGGCCTGGACGAGGTGCGCGACGAC
>JAJFFL010000277.1 GCA_021776705.1 Alphaproteobacteria bacterium | reverse complement strand
GCGCCGCCGCGGCGGGCGTCTCTGCGGCGGGCGCGGAAGGCGCGCCGGCGACCAAGGAGGGAGTCGTGATGGTGTTGGCGACGCTGGCGTCGCCGCCGGGCGACGCGGCGAAACGGACGGCGGCGTCGGCCGGCCGGTTCGCCGCCGGCGCGCCCGCGACAAGGATGGTGTCGGCGGCGAGGGGAGCGACGGTTTCGGCGCCGGAGGCGGCGGCGGCGGTGGAGGACTTCAACGACGACTTGGCGCTCGGCCGCGCCGGCGCGCCGTCGGCGTCGCCGGCGTTCGCGGCGTTCGCCACCAGCGCCGCAAAGCCGCCGTCGGCCGTCGAAGTCTTGGACGCAGCGCCGACGGCCGTCACGGCCACGGGAAGCGCCCCCGGAAGCATCACCATTCGCCCATCTTTCTTTTTGGTCGCGCCGCTTGTGAGGGCGACGCGTCGAACCGACTGGAGCAATCCCCGGACCACCCGTGCCCGGATGCCGAACCTATTGAAAACGAAGGGAAATGCTCTCCTGCTGGATTGCGGGAGACGGCGACCCGCTGGGCAAAAACCGCCGCGCCGGCGGCTTTCTGCCGAGCCGATTCCGCCGCCCGGCCGACTGGCACGCGGCTTGAGACGAGGGCGCGGAGACCGTCGCTGGGAGTGGAACGAACGCCGTGCGCATTGAACGAAATAAGAAAACGAAACCAAAGGCTTCGGCGGGTTTGCGCCCGCACGATCGGTTCGTTCGTTCGATTCTGCGCTCGGCAAAATTCGCCGCCCGCTCGGCAATTTGGATTAGGCGCTAGGCAGGAGCCGACCGATGTCGTTGACCGCCATCATGAACAATGCGCTCTCCGGGCTGCAGGCCAGTCAGCTCGGCATGCGCGCCACCTCGACGAACATCTCCAACGTCAATACGCCCGGCTACGCGCGCCAGAACGTCTCCCTGGCGGCGCGGATTCTCAACGGCCAGTCCTCGGGCGTCACCGTCGAGTCGATCCGCCGCGTCACCGACAGCTTCCTGACCACCGCGTCGCTCAACGCCAAGGCGTCGGCGGCCGGCTCCGAAGCGCTTTATGAGTTCATGAACCGGGCCCAGGTGCTGTTCGGCGACCCGTCGAGCGGCGCCTCGGTGTTCGACGACCTCAACACCTTGTTCGCCGGCTTCGCCGAAGTCGCCGGCGACCCCTCAAGTTCGGTGCGCCGCGCCGGACTGATCACCGACCTGTCGGCGACATTCAACGAGTTCGGCCGGCTCGGCGACGAAATCCAGCGCCTGCGGGCGGAAGCCGACGCCCGGGTCTCGCACGCGGTCGGCCGCGTCAACGATCTCCTGGCGCAGGTCGTGCGCCTCAACGGCGAGCTGCAGCGCGGCCAGATCGCCGACGACTCGACGGGGGCCGAGAACGCCCTCGCGCAAGTCACCGACGAGCTCGCCGAACTGATCGACATCCGGGTGCTCCGCCCGTCGTCCGGCTCGGTCGAGATCCGCACCGCCGACGGCTTGTTGCTCGCCGGCCATCAGGCCGCGACCTTGACCTACGACAGCCTCGGCGCCGCGCACCCCGGCCGCGACTATTCCCAGATCCTGGTGCAGTACGGCGCGTCGCCGCCGCAAGCGCTCGAAGGCCACATCTCGGCCGGCGAAATCCGCTCGCTGCTCGACGCCCGCGACATCGACCTGCCGCAGCTGGCGCTCGAAGTCGGCGAATTCGCCGCCAAGACCGCCGACGCGCTCAACGCCGCCCACAACCAGGCGACCGCCCACCCGGCGCCGGCGAGCCTCGCCGGCCGCAACACCGGCCTGTTGGCCGCCGACGCGCTCAACTTCACCGGCGAGACCAGCGTCGTGATCACCGACGCCGCGGGGGCGCTGGTCCACCGCGTCGACATCGACTTCGACGCCGGAACCTATTCGGTCAACGGCGGTGGCGCGGTCGGCTTCGGCGCCACGGTCGGCGGCCTCGCGACGGCGCTCAACACCGCCCTCGGCGCCAACGGAACCGCGGCGTTCGCCAACGGCCGCCTGGCGCTGACGGCGGCGGGCGGCAACGGCGTCGCCGTGGTGCAAAGCGAGACCGACCCGAGCGACCGGGCCGGCCGCGGCTTTTCGCACGTCTTCGGCCTCAACGACTTGGTGACCTCGTCGTCGCCGCAGATGTTCGACACCGGCCTGACGACGGCGGACGCGCACGGCTTCACCGCCGGCGAGCAGATCAGCCTGCGCCTGACGCGTCCAAACGGCACGATCGCGAGCGAGCGCACGGTGACGATCGGCGGCGCGACGCTCGGCGACGTGCTCACCGCGCTCAACGACCCGACGACCGGCTTCGGCGCCCACGGCGCGTTCGCGCTCGACGCCTCGGGCGAATTGGCGTTCACGCCGGCGGCGGGGAAAGAGGGGATCCGCATCGGGGTCCTCGACGACACCACGGTGCGCGGCGGCACGGGGCTGTCGTTCACCCAGATGTTCGGCCTCGGCGACCAGGCGCGCGCCGGCCGCGCCGCGATCTTGTCGGTCCGCGCCGACCTTGCGGCCAACCCGCAGACCCTGGCGCTGGGCAGGATCGATCTCGCCGGCGTCGCGCTCGGCGACACGCTCACCGGCTCCGGCGACGGGGCCGGGGCCTATCTGCTGCAGGCCGCGGGTTCGGCCCCGACCCGCTTCGACGCCGCCGGCGCTTTCGCGGCGACGACGTCGTCGGTGCTCGATTACGCCGGCCGCCTCGCCGGCGACGCCGGACGCCGCGCGGCCGGCGCGGAACGCACGCGCGACGCTTCGTTGACGCTGAAGACCGAAGCCGACAACCGCCGCGCCTCGGTCGAGGGCGTCAACATCGAAGAGGAGATGATCGCCCTGACCAACTACCAACAAAGCTTCAACGCGGCCTCGCGCCTGATCCAGGCGGCGAAGGAGATGACCGACGTTCTGTTGTCGGTCGTCTAGGAGATCTGAGCCATGCGCATCGCCACCAGCTTCATCCATCAGCAGGCCAACGCCGACATTCAGCGCGCGCAAGTCGATCTGTTCGAGGCGCAGCGCCAGGCCGGTTCGGAACGCAAGGCGGCCGACCTCAAGGGCTACGAGCGCGACGCGGTCTCCCTGATCGCGGCGCGCGGCTTTCACGCCCGCGCCCAGTCCTACATCGACGCCGGCGCCGAGCTCGAGAACCGGCTGACGACCCAGGACCTCGCCCTCGGCCAAGCCGCCGAGGCGGGCCAGGACCTGCGCATGGCCCTCACCGAAGCCCTGGCGCTCGAGAAGGGCACCGAACTGATGTCGCGCGTCGACTTGGTGTTCTCGCAGGCCGTGTCGTCGATGAACATGACCTACGCCGGGCGCTACGTGTTCTCCGGCATTTCCGACGACACGCCGCCGGTGAACGTCACCACGCTCGCCGCGCTCGAAGCCGCCGTGACCGTCGACGACATTTTCGACAACGCGACGCGCAAGGTCACTGCCGAGGTCGACCCGCGCAACCGCATGGAGATCGCGCCGCTCGCCAACGACGCCTCGCGCGAGCTGTTCGCGTCGCTGAAGCGGATCAAGGAGTTCGAAACCGCCAACGGCCCGTTCAACGGCCCGCTGACGACCGCCCAGCGCGCCTTCATCGAGGCCGAGCTGACGACCGTCGTGCAGGTCGCCAAGGACCTCAACGGCGTCCAGGCGGAGAACGGCGGCGTCCAGAAGCGGGTCGAAAAACTGGTCAACCGCCAAGGCGAGGAGCTGGATTTCTACGCCGGCCTCGTCGGCGGCATCGAACGCGTCGACCTCGCCGAAGTCTCGACCAAGATCGCCCAAGCGCAGCTGCAAATGGAAGCCTCGGCGCGCGTCTACGGCATCCTCCGCGACGCGACGCTGCTGAACTATCTTCGGTAGGCGCGAGCGCCTATATTGAACCCAGCGGGGCGGCTCTCGAGCCGCCCTTTCGTTTCACCCGTTTGCCTCGGGCCTTGACCCCGTCGGAGACGCTTATGACCACGAAGACCGCCGCGCCCCGCGGGGCCGCGGACGCTTTCGACATTGATCGCCTGAACCTGGATTTGGGATTGCCCGGTCCGCGCGCGAGCACGCGCGTGGTCGCCGCCATGTCGGGCGGGGTGGACTCCTCCGTCACCGCCGCGCTCCTCAAGCGCGCCGGCTACGACGTCGTCGGCGTCACGCTGCAGCTCTACGATTACGGACAAGCGCTGAAGAAGAAGGGCGCCTGCTGCGCCGGGACCGACATCCATGACGCCCGCCGGGTCGCCGACGCGATGGCGATTCCGCACTACGTCCTCGACTACGAAAGCCGCTTCCGCGACGCGGTGATGGACGACTTCGCCGACACCTATCTCGCCGGCGCGACGCCGATCCCGTGCGTGCGCTGCAATCAAACGGTGAAGTTCACGGACCTCCTCGGCACCGCGAAGGACCTCGGCGCCGCGGCCATGGCGACCGGCCACTACATCCGCCGCGAGGTCGGACCGCACGGGCCGGAGCTCCACCGCGCCGCCGACGCCGCCAAGGACCAAAGCTACTTTTTGTTCGCGACCACGCGCGATCAACTCGACTTTCTGCGCTTTCCGCTCGGCGGCCTGTCGAAGGAGGTGACGCGCGAACTCGCGGCCGACCTCGGTCTCGACGTCGCCGACAAGCCGGACAGCCAGGACATCTGCTTCGTGCCGTCGGGCCGCTACGTCGACGTCATCGAACGTCTGCGCCCGGGCGCCGGCGAACCCGGCGACCTGGTGCACGTCGACGGCACCGTGCTGGGCCGCCACGACGGCGTCATCAACTACACCGTCGGCCAACGCCGCGGTCTCGGGATCGCCGCCGGCGAGCCGTTGTTCGTGGTCAAGCTCGACCCCGACGCCCAGCGCGTCGTCGTCGGCCCGCGCGAGGCGCTGCTCGTCAAGCGCGTCGGCTTGAAGGACGTCAACTGGCTCGGCGACGCGGCCGCCGACGCGGACGCGCTCGACGGCCGCCCGGTGCTGGCGCGCGTGCGCTCGACCCGCGAACCGGTCGCCGCCCGCCTGGTCCGCGGTTCGGACGCGCCCCTGGCGGTGGTGTTCGACGTCGCGGAAGAGGGCGTCGCGCCCGGACAGGCGTGCGTCTTCTACGATCCCGACGGCGGCTCGCGGGTGCTCGGCGGCGGCTGGATCGCGTCGACGACGAGCTTGTCGGACACGGCATGACCCTGCTCGCCGCCCTCGCCGCAACGCTGGCGCTGGGCGCCCAGGACCCCGGCGCGGCGGCGTGCCACCGCGACACGCTGCGGCCGTGCGAGACGGCGTGCCTGACCGCGCATCCGCTCACCGACCGCCTCGCCTCGGCGGCGCGCCCGGAAGCGGCGCGCGACGCCTACGACGGCTGCCGCGCGGCGTGCCGCGTCGACCAGTTCGCCTGCGTCGCCGGCCGGGCGCCGGAACCGTCGGCGACGACGGCCGGTCTGCTCGCCGCCCGCGGCCGCGCCCGCGCCTCCGGCGACGCCGAGGCGATCGCCGCCGCGCAGCGCGCCCTCGCCGAGAACCTCGCCGAACGCTTCGGCGAACCTGTGGCCGACGACACCGACCTGTCGCCCGCCGCCGTGCTCGCGCGCGCCGAGATGGACCGTCTCGGCGGCACGCTGGACGCGGTTCTGGCCGGCCAGGCGCGGATCGCGCCCGGCGTTTACGCTTACAATCTGCTGCGCTCCTACGCCGGCGAGTTGAAGGACTTCGAGCAGGTGCTGCCGCCCGAGACCCTGACCCGTCTGCGCGTCCACGCCGAGCGCAAGGGCGGGACGCTGCTCACCGGCGGCGCCTTGTTCGACCCCGGCCCGCCGGCGGCCTACGCCGGTCCCTCGAAACCGTTGGTCGTCGGGCCGCCGCCGGAAGCGGTCTGCACCACCCAGACGATCTCCTGCGAAACCGTGTGCGAAGCCCGCAGCCGGGTCGCCAACCCGGCGGCCGACCCGCTCGCCGGCACGACGCTGAGCGCCAGCGACCCGAGCTTGTGCAAGCAGCGCTGCCGCGACACCGGCGCCGCGTGCCGAACGCGCGCCGTCGTTGATCGCAACCGCTGAGCACAAATCTTGAAAGGCGGCCGCCGCTGGTGTCCTGTGGCGTTGTCCGCCACCCCATGACGGAGCCGAAAGCCGACATGCATTTTCAATCGATCGCGATTGGTGCGGGGGCCCCAAGCGTTAACAATATCTGTAAGAAAATCGCGGTCTTAACGGATCGTTTACCGGGGTTAGCGAAGAGTTACTCCGGAAAGCGAGAACCGCCCATGAGACGAGTCCGTTCGTTTTCGCCCGTGGTGTTCGGCCGCCGTTTGTTGACGACGGCGGGCTGGACCGCGCTGCTTCTCGCCGCCGTGGTCGCCGGCCGCGCCGCGGCGCACGCGCAAGAGCCGCCCGCCAACTACATCGACAAGTTCGAGCAGCGCCTGTCGGCGGCCGCCGATTCCGGCGACTTCGTCGGCCTTGCGGTGGCCGTCGTGGACGGCGGCGAGATCGCGCTCTTGAAGACCTACGGCGAGACCGTGTCGGGCGGCGACGAGAGCGTCAGCGCGGCGACCGTGTTCCGTTTGGCCTCGGTGTCGAAGGGGTTTTCGGCGACGCTCGTCGGCCAGCTCGCGGAGGAGGGGCGTCTGTCGTGGGGCGACCCGATCACCGACTATCAGCCGAAGTTCAAGCTCAAGTCGACGACCGCGACGCAAGCGGTGACGCTGGAGAACATCGCCAGCCACCGCGTCGGCCTGCCGCGCAACGCCTACGACGGCTATCTCGAGTCCGGCGAATCCGTCGAACGGATCCTCGAGCGCACCGCCAGCGTCGATCTCGTGTGCAAGCCGGGCGATTGCTACAACTACCAGAACATCTCCTACAGCCTGCTCGCCGACGCGGTCGAAAAGGTCGAGGGCCGGGCGTTCGGCGACTCGATGAAGCAGCGCATCTTCACCCCGCTCGGCATGGACACGGCCTCGGTCGGGCTTGACGAACTGACGTCGTCGCCGAGCTGGGCGCGGCCGCATTCGCGCCGCCGCTCCTCGTCGCCGTGGCGCTCGTTCGCGCCGAACGAAAACTACTACAAGGTCGCCGCCGCCGGCGGCCTCAACGCGTCGATCCTCGACATGGTGCAATGGACGCGGGCCCAGCTCGGCTACGCGCCCGACGTCGTCGACCAGGAGCTGCGCGACACCGTGCAGTCGGCGCGCGTCGACACCCCGTACGAGTACCGCAAGCTGCGCTGGATGCGCGGCCGCCTGAAAGACACCGACTACGCCCTCGGCTGGCGCGTCTACGATTATTCCGGCGAGCGCCTGGTCACCCACGCTGGCGGCGTCGCCGGCTACCGGGCGGTGGTGGCGCTGTTGCCGGAACGCGACCTCGGCTTCGCGGTGTTGTGGAACTCCACCTCGGGCCGCGGCTGGCGGATCATGCCGGAGCTGCTCGACGCCTATCTCGGACTCGACAGCGACGACTGGCTCGGCGTCGACGAGATCCTCGCCGCCGCCGCCGGCGAAACCGTTCAAGGCTCGCCCTAGGCTCGATTTCCGCCGCAATCCGCGACCAGATTTTCCGCTCACGGCCGCTCGGCCGACGCAGCGGGGACATCGTCATGCGCACTTTTCTCCTGACGGCCGCCGCCGGCGCGGCGCTGATCGGCGCCGCGGCGCCGGCGTGGGCGCAAGTCGCCCAGCCGCGCGGCTACAAGTGCGCCGACGAAAACGGCGTCTGCGCGTACGAAGGCTCGGGCACGATCTACTA
>JAJFFL010000276.1 GCA_021776705.1 Alphaproteobacteria bacterium | reverse complement strand
CAGCGGGTCGTCGCGCTCGGTTGCTTCGATGTCGGCCGCGGCCCGGTAAGTCGCTTCAACGTCGGAGCCGGCGTGCCCCATGAGACGCACGGTTTTCATGTGCAAGAACACGGGCTTGCGCAGAAGTCTGGCGCAGCGTTCCGCCTCAAGCGCGGCGCGTCGCACGTCGTGCAAATCTCGACCGTCGCAGGCGATGTAGGCGAGGCCGGCGCGATGAGAAAAGTTGGCCGCAATCCACTCTTTCGGCGTCGGCACCGAAATGCCGATGCCGTTGTCTTCGCAGACGAAGACGATCGGCATGGGTGAATTTTGATGCGCCGCCCACGCGGCCGTGTTGAACGCCCCCTGCGACGTCGAATGGTTCGCCGACGCGTCGCCGAACGAACAGTAGATCACGGCGTCGCGCGGCAGCACCATGTCGCCGCGTTTTTGCGATCGGGCGAGCGTGATCGCAAACGCCGCGCCGACGGCTTTGGGCAAGTGCGAGGCGATGGTGCTTGTTTGCGGCGGCGCGAAGGCGGCCTTTGATCCCAGCACCTTGTGGCGGCCGCCCGACACTGGATCGTCGGAAGACGCGACGAGAGAAAGCGTCATGTCGTAGAGGGGCGTGGAGCCTTCGATCTTGCGCAAGCGCTCGATCAAGAACGCTCCAGATCGGTAGTGCAGAAAGGCCAAGTCGTCGCGACGCAGAGTGCGCGCGAGAACGGCGTTGGCTTCGTGCCCCGATGATCCGATGGAATAGTAACCGCGCGACTCTTTGCCGAGCCGCCGCGCTAAGAGGTCGAGCCGGCGGCTTTGCAGCGCGCTTTCGAACACTTCGAACACGTCTCGCGCCGTCAGGTCGCTCGTCGCGACGGCGATCGGCGGGGTCGGGAAATCGTGCGCGGCGACACGGGCTCGGAATGCCTCGTCGATGCGTTCGCGGTGGGCGGTCATGGGGTTCGGCAACGAAAAAGATGCGGCGCTTGCGCGCCGCATGATGAGAGTCTGGGAGGGTTTAGGAGTTTCGGAGCCGAATGAAAAGCGGGCCGGCGCGCCCGTACGCGTCAATAGAAGAGGGACGTGTCGCCGACGTGCACCGCAAGCAGCGCGGCCGAAAACAAAACACCTGCGGCCAAACCTAGGGAAAAAAGTTTCGTCAACATGGCGTCCCTCCGTCTCTAGAGGGCATGAAACACCCTGAACTGGACCTGAACCGGCGCCGCTTTGTGGCCCTCGGCGCCGGGATCAAGGTCATTTCGGGGCGGATCGCCGGGCGTCAGCCGTCGCCGCGGCTCGCTTCCACCAGCTCTTTGCCGAGGAAAAAGCTGATCGCCGTACGAATGGCGACCAGGGCCGCGACGAACGCCAAGTCGGTCAATTCCCGCGTCACGACCGTGTGGATGATGTCCGATGCGATCATGAATTCAATGCCGACAAGGATGTAGCGCCCGAGCTGCAACCGCACATGCTGAAGGTCGCTCATGTCCTTGGTCAGTCCGACCCCGCGCGCGAGACAGCGGATCAAGTTGATCAAGGAGACAGCGAATCCAAAAAGCACGATCACAACGCCGATCAGATCGATGCCGAGCGCAAGCCATTCCAGGGCGTCGCCAACCTGACCGAGAACTCCCTCCGCCGAAAGCATCGGACCTCCAGCTTCATGAATCATCATCACACAAGCTCCGCGTCGGTGAGGATCTCAACCAGAGCCGGGCCTTTTTGCGTCAAAGCTTCTTGGAGCGCCTTGTCGAGCTCGCCCGCCTCCTTCACCCGATCGCCGTGGCCGCCGCAGGAGCGTGCGAAACCGGCGAAGTTTGGGTTGTGCAACGAGGTCTGCCACACGGGCCATTCTCCAGCGCGTTGTTCTTTCGAAATCTTGCCCAGCTCGGCGTTGTTGAGAAGCACATGGGTGATGTCCATTCCGTATTTGACCGCCGTCGAGAACTCCATCGCGTATTGACCGAAGCCGCCGTCGCCGGAGATTGAGATCACCTTGCGGCCTTTCAAATCCTCAAAATCCTGAGTCGCCGCCCAGGCGCCCATGGCGGCGGGAAACGCGAACCCGATCGACCCCAGGTAGCCGGACATCAGGACACGCTGGCCGGCCTTGGGCTCGAAATAGCGGCCGAACGAATAAGTGTTGTTGCCGACGTCGACGGCGATGACGGCGTTGTCGGGCGCCAGCCGCGTCAAGGCGTCGAAGACGGCCGCCGACGAAACGCCTCCGCCACGATTTTCGCCCATTCGTTTGGCTTTTTCCGCCCGCCAGTACTTCCAACGTTGCGCAAGTTCCGGCGTTTGATCCACCCCGTGCCGACGCCGCGGCAGGAGATCCCGCAAGATTTCGGCGGTTCGACCGACTTCGCCCCACACCGGAACGGCGACGGGATGAAACTTGCCGAGCTGACTTTCCTCGAAGTCGACCTGGATGATCGGTTTCGAGGGCTCGATGCCGGTGTGGTCGGAAAATGACGCGCCGAACGCCAGGATCAGGTCGCTTTCGTTCATGAACCAAGACGCGATCGGCGTGCCGGAGCGGCCGAGCACGCCGGCGGCGTTGGCGTGGCTGTCGGCGATCTGTCCCTTGGCCTTGAAGGTCGTCAGCACCGGCGCCTTGAGCGATTCCGCAAGGGCGATGATTTCGCCCATGGCGTCGCGCGCCCCGTAGCCGACAATGACGACCGGGCGCCGCGAGTCACGGATGAGGTCGACGGCCGCCGCCAAGGAGGTCTCCGGCGGCGCGATGCGAGGACTGGGGCTCAGGCGGCCTTCCGGACCCAGGGCCTCGGCGTCGCCGGCGGGCAAGGTCTGGGCGTCGTCTGGAAATATCAGGTGCGCGACGTCGCGGTGCTGCAACGCCGCGCGCACGGCCAGCGACATCAGTTCCGCGTGCTTGGACGTGTGAAGAACGGGCTGGGAAAAGCGCGCCACGGCCTGAAACGCCGACGCAAGGTCGATGTCCTGAAACTTACCGGGACCGAACACCTGGACCTGAACTTGTCCGGTGAGCGCCAGCACGGGCGCGCGATCGACTTTCGCGTCCCACAATCCGGTTATCAGGTTGGTCGCGCCGGGACCGGCGATCGTGAAGCAGGCGGCGGGCCTGCCCGACAACTTGGCGTAGCCGGAACACGCGAACGACGCCGCGCCTTCGTGACGAATGCCATGGTAGGTCAACTTGCCGGCTTGTTCCTGCAAGCGCAGCGCGTCCGCCAATCCCAGGTTCGAATGGCCGACCATCCCGAAGACGCGTTTTACGCCCCAGTTCACCATGGTTTCCGCCATCACGTCGGTGACCGTGCGCACGTGCGGCGGATCGGCCGGCACGCCGACGTAGATTCCATCGTCGCGTTCCTCGACTGGGAAAGTCTCCTGCCCTGAATCCTCATGACCGCCAGGCGGTTTTCCGGTGAGGGGGTCAAAATCCCAGCCGTGCCAGGGACAGCGCAGCCAGCACTTGCCGTCCACGCCCTTTTCAATTGAACCCTCGCCCAGCGGCCCCCCTTGATGCGGGCAATGGTTGTCCATGGCGGCGTATCGGCCGTCAAAGCGGACCAACGCCACCGATTTGGTTCCCGCCGTGGCGGACTTGACCCGGCCTTCGCTGAGTTCGTCGGGTTCGGCGACCTTGCGCCAGGTGAGATTCGCCGTCGTCATTTCGCCCTCCGGAAACCGCGCCGGCGATCCTATAGGCGCATCGCCGCGCGTCCATCTCATCGCGAACGGTCACGATCACGCAATATCGACGTGAGCCGCTCGCAATTCACGCGTGGCGGCGTTACGCGGTCGGCGACGTGCGGTCGCGCCAGCATTCGGCGCGCCGAGGGTCGCGGAGCGTGGGCGAATGCCGCTAGGTTAGGGCGCCCGGCAGTGGAGATGCGTATGCGTTCGGTGGAAGTCGCCAAATGGAGCGAACTGAAGGATCGTGCGCCGGCGCATGCGCTGGTGGCGAACGTTGATTTGGTGGTCATTCGGTTCGACGACGAAGTTTCTGTCCTTTACGGCCGCTGCCTTCACCGTGGCGCGCTCATGGCCGACGGTCATGTCGACGAACAGGACAATCTCATTTGCGGCGTTCATCAGTGGGATTACCGCGTCGACACAGGCGTCAGCGAATACGCCAACAACGAAGTGCTGCACAAATTCTCCGCGAGGATCGAAGACGGACGCGTGCTCGTCGACGAGGACGAGATCGCCGCCTGGCATGCTAGCAACCCGCAGCCGTTTCGCCGCGACGAGTATCTCGGGCAATACGCGGACACGAGCCACGCGAACGCTGACGAGCCGTTCAACGGATTGATTCAAGATTACGCTCGAAACGGCCTATCCAAGACCGGTCATCACGGCGTTGTCGCCGCCATGGGTGTGCCGCGGCATGAATTGCCGGATTGGGACGACATTCAATTCGTCGTCGCGCAGATCGGCGCCTTTCCTCGGCTGGATGACGAACCCGTCGACACTTCGGTCACGATCGGTCCGAACGCCAAGAAGCCTTTGACGTTGAAAATTCCGCTTCTGGTTTCCGACATGAGTTTCGGCGCCTTGTCGGAACCGGCGAAAGTTGCGTTGGCGCGGGGGGCGGAACTTGCCGGCGCCGGCATCTGCTCGGGCGAAGGCGGCATGCTCGAAGAAGAGCGCGCCGAATGCTCACGCTATTTCTACGAACTCGCCTCAGCGCGGTTCGGGTTCGCTTGGGATAAGCTCGACCGGGTCCAGGCGTTTCATTTCAAAGGCGGGCAAGGGGCGAAAACCGGCACCGGCGGGCATCTGCCAGGCCACAAGGTGGTCGGCAAGATCGCCCAGACTCGGGGACTCCCGGAAGGCGCCGACGCCATAAGCCCGGCGCGGTTCCCCGACTGGACCGAGAGCTCCCAAATGCGTGACTTCGCCGAAGAAGTCCGCGCCCGCACCGGCGGAATTCCCATCGGTTACAAGTTGTCCGCCCAACACATAGAGCGCGATATCGACGCGGCGCTCGACGTCGGCGTCGATTACATCATCCTCGACGGCCGCGGCGGCGGCACGGGGGCCGCGCCGATCGTGTTTCGGGACAATATTTCCGTGCCGACCATTCCGGCTTTGGCGCGCGCGCGACTTCACCTCGACAAGCTTGAGCGCCGGGACGTCACATTGGTGATCACCGGCGGCCTGCGTAAGCCGGCGGATTTCGCCAAGGCGTTGGCGTTGGGCGCCGACGCGGTCGCCTTGTCCAACGCCGCCATGCAGGCGATCGGGTGCATCGCGATGCGCGCCTGCCACACCAACAATTGTCCGGTAGGCATCGCCACGCAGAAGCCGCATCTCGTTTCGCGCCTGGTCGTCGAAAAGTCAGCGCGCCGTTTGAAGAATTTTTTCGAGGCGTCGACGGAATTGATGAAGATCCTGGCGCGAGCGTGCGGCCACGAGCGGCTGTCGCAATTTTCGCGCGACGATCTCACGACATGGAAACGGGAGATGGCGGATTTGTCGGGCGTCGAATACGGCGGTATCTCCGGGAGAAGCGAATGACGATTCAACTCGCTGAAATGCTGGTCGCGGCGATCGCTGTTTATGCTGCGCTGGGAACCGTGTTCGCGCTCGTGTTCGTGACCGTCGGCGTGCGCCGAATTGATCCCGACGCGCGCGGCATGCCGCTGCGGGCGCGAGCGGTCGTGTTCCCCGGCGCTGTCGGGCTGTGGCCGTTGCTGCTTGTTTTCATGATCCGTGGGGAGCGAAAGACATGAAACGCGCGCACCGCACCGTGCATCCCGCGATCTGGACCGTTGTGGCGGTGGCCGCAGCCGCAGCGGTGTCGTTCGGTTTGAGGGTCCGTCCGCATGACGTTCCGCCGAGTCTTCCGCAAGCTGCGGCTGCAGAATTCAGGGCGGCGGACTGATGGCGCACGGATACCAGGTCGTCACATGGACGCCATTCAAGAAGGCGTACGACGTCGTGATGCTCATCGCCGTCGGCGTCTTCATGACGATTTTCATCGTCGGCGGCTACATGACGTGGCCCGACGGCGAAACGTTGCATCCGGTCCAGCTGGCGCTGCGCGCCCTCGGTTTCACGGCGTTTACGCTCTTGCACGTCGTGTTGGCCATCGGGCCGTTGTCCCGGATGTCGCCGCGATTCAAACCGCTCCTGTACAATCGACGCCACATGGGCGTGACGACGTTCTTGCTCGCGTTTGCTCACGCCGTTCTGGCGTTGCTTTGGTACCACGGGTTTTCGGAGATGAACGTGTTCGTCTCCTTGTTCGCCAGCAATCCAAACTACGGTTCGATCCAGGGATTTCCATTTGAAAGTCTCGGCTTTGTCGCGCTTGTGATCCTGTTTCTGATGGCCGCCACCAGCCACGATTTCTGGAACGCGAATCTCGGGCCTGGATTTTGGAAAGCGCTGCACATGCTCGTCTACGTCGCCTACGCGGCGCTCGTGGCGCACGTGATGCTGGGGCTGGCGCAAAACGAAAAGAGCCCGCTCTACGCCTACGCCGTTGGCGGCGGAGCCGTGTTTTTGGTGGCGTTGCATTTGATTACGGGCGTGCGCGAATGCGTGCGGGACCGGGCGCTGGGCGCCGCCGCGCACGACGGTTGGATCGACGTCGGATCGGCGGCCGACATTCCTGACGGCCGCGCCGTCATCGTCGTCCTCAAGGGCGGCGAGCGCGTCGCGGTGTTTCGCTACGACGGCAAAGTGTCGGCGGTGTCCAACGTCTGCCGACACCAAGCAGGGCCGTTGGGCGAGGGATGCATCAAGGACGGTCTCGTGACGTGCCCATGGCACGGGTTCCAGTACCGTCCCGACGACGGCCGCAGTCCGCCGCCGTTCACGGAGAGGATTCCCACCTACAACGTGAAAGTCGACAACGGCGTCGTGTTCATCGACCCGGTCGCCAACCCGGCCGGAACTCCCGTCGAACCGGCCGTCGTCGCAGGAGCCGCCGCATGACCCGACTCATTCGACCGAAGCCTGAGAAAGATCTGTTCATCGGTTGGGCCGCGGACACGCCGAAAGTGGATCGCCGGTTTCTGTTCGCGGCCGCGGTTGGTCTTGTTGCGGGCGGCGGCGGCGCGGCCTGGGCCTTGGCCGACGCGCAATCGGCGCCTGGACCCGGCGTATGGGATCAGGGCCTGATCCTCGATGTCGACGGCTATGTCGTCGCCGATCCTTATCCGTTGATCCGCACCACCGCCTTCGGCGGCGTCAAAACCGTCTTGTTGTCCAGCATGACGAAGTGCGGCGTACGGGATCGCCTGGAACGCCTAGATGGAACTTTCGCGCGGATCCGAGGCAGTCTGATGCAACGCGGTCCGCACAGCATGCTGGCTGTCGTCGATGACGGCGACTGGCTGACCCCGACGCAGGGCGCGGCGGCGTCGGCGGAACTTTCCAACCCCCAGGTGCGTTCGCTCGGACGGGCGACGCTGCGAGGCGAAATTCTCGACACGAAGTGCTGGTACGGCGCCATGCGCCCGGCCGACGGCAAGGTTCACAAGGCGTGCGCCAGCCTCTGCATTCGATTCGGACTTCCGCCGGCGATGTTCGCCAAGGCTGCGGACGGCGAAGGACGCGCGTTGGTGATGACGACGCCCGACGGCGGTTTCGTCACGCCGACCGAGGTCTTCCTGGCCCATGTGGCCGATCCCGTTGAAGTCGACGGTGAAATCGTCTTGGTGGGCGACCTGCCGACGTTTCGGGTTCAACCGACGTCGATCCGCCGCGTCTGACAAAAGATGAGGGCCGCGACGCTCGCGCCGCGGCCCAAATTTTCGCATCTCAGAGTGCGTTTAGCCCTCGCGCGCCCAACCGCAGGCGCGGGTGGCGTTCTGCTCCTCCAAATACGCCATCAAAGGCGCGAAGTACGCGATGATCGCGGAACCATCCATTTCTCGCGTGCCGGTGAAAAGCTCCAGCGTGTCCGGCCAAGGCTGCGACGAGCCTTTCTCCATCATCTCCGCGAAACGCGCGCCGACTTCCTCGTTCCCGTAGATCGAGCAGCGGTGCAGCGGGCCTTCCCAACCGGCCTGCTCACACGCCGCCTGGTGGAATTGGAACTGCATCACGAACGACAGGAAGTAGCGCAGGTACGGCACGTTGTTGGGGATGTGATACTTGCCGCCGGGATCAAATGCGTCGCCGGGCCGGTCGTTCGGCGCCCGAATGCCCTGATATTGCTCCCTCAGTTCCCACCATTTGTCGTTGTAGGTCTCGGGAGTGATTTCGCCTGAGAACACTTGCCAACGCCACTTGTCCATGGTGACGCCGAACGGCAGGAACGCGATCTTATCGAGGGCTTGATTCATCAACAGTCCAAGGTCGGCGGACGCCGGCGGGATTTGAGAGTCCTCCAGCAAGCCGATTTGGCGAAGATAGTTCGGGGTGATCGAGAGGCCGATGAAGTCGCCGATGGCTTCGTGAAAACCGTCGTGCGCGCCGTCGCGGTACAGGATCGATTGGCCCTTATAGGCGCGTTGATAGATGTTGTGACCGAGTTCGTGGTGAACCGTCTGGAAGTCGTCGGCGTTCACCTTCGTGCACATCTTGATGCGGATATCTTCTTTGTTGTCGAGGTCCCACGCCGAGGCGTGGCAAACGACCGTGCGATCCTCCGGCTTGGTGATCAGCGAGCGTTCCCAAAACGTTTCCGGCATGGGCGCAAAGCCGAGCGACTGGAAGAACGCGTCGCCGGTCTCGACGATTTTGACCGGGGTGAAGTCCTTCTCATTCAGGATGTCGGTGAGATCGTATCCGATGTCCGCGCCCTCAGGCGCGACGAGGTCATAGATGCTCGACCATTGCTGCGCCCACATGTTGCCGAGGAGGTCGGCGCGGATCGGTTGATCGAGCGGCACGACGTCGTCGCCGTACTCTTCGTTCAACTCCGCCCGCACGTAGCAGTGCAACTGATCGTAGAGCGGCTTGACTTGGGTCCACAGACGGTCGACCTCGGCGGCCATTTCGTCAGGCGGCATGTCGTATTTGGACAACCAGAGTTCGGAAACGTCGGCGTAGCCCAGTTCCCGCGCCCCGTCGTTGGCGATCTCGACCATCCGCGAGTAGTCCGGCTTCATGGCCACGCCGACCTGACGCCACTTGGTCCATATTTCCTCGAGCTTGGCGGGATCACGAATTTCGCCCATGCGCACTTCGAGATCGTCGAGAGCGGTGTCTTCCCCGTCGAGTTCGATCGTTCCGGACGAATAGGCGGAACTCAGGCGCGTGGTGATCTCCGAAAGCTCGTCGGCGCCGCGCCCTTGCTCAGGCGCAGGCAGGGTCAACGCCTGTTTGATCATCGTGATCTTGCGGGCCAGATCCGGTTCGCCCGAAAGATCAAGGTCGTTGAACTTTTTGGCTTCGTTGGCGTATGCGACCGCCTTTTTGGTGCCTTCCGCCGACGCTTTTTGATTTAGATATTCGGTGTCGATGGTGATGAAGTTTTCGTACACCCACGCAACGCGGGCCGCATACTCATAGAACGCCAGATAGTCGGCCTCGACCTTCTCGACGAAAGCGCGTGCGTCGGCGATCGTGGCCTCTCCGCC
>JAJFFL010000275.1 GCA_021776705.1 Alphaproteobacteria bacterium | reverse complement strand
CGGACGCGGCGTCATAGTCGAGCGCCGGATCGATGACGACGCACCGGCCGGAGTCGAGGTCCGCGACCGCATAGGTCACGGTGTGGGTCGGCCGGTGCAGAAAACCGGTCACCAGGGGCCGGGCCATGATCGCCTCCGCGTTAATCCGTTCGCGACTTAAACATTTCCAGACCACGATAGAAGAGCACGCGTCCATTGGACGCGTCATCTCCTGGTCGTAATCGCTCGTGATCCTCGTCGCGAGACGTGACATGATCCGCGGCCGTGGGGGCGAGGAGCAAGCGACATGTGTAGGAATTTTCGATCGATCACCGGCGTTTTCATGGTCGCCGCGCTGATCGCGGCGGCCGCGTGCGACCGGGGCGCCGAGCGCACGTCTGACGCCGGCCCGACCCCGGACGGGCCGAAGCTCAGCGCCCGGCCCGCCGACGCCCCCCGCGCCGAACCTGAGTCGCCGCGCGAGTTCGCCTACGTGCGCTACCATGTCGAAGTGGACGGCGCGGCCCCCGCCGCATGTCTTACGTTCACCGCTCCGCTCGACCCGTCGGTCGACTATTCCCCCTACGTTCGGCTGTCGCCGTCGACCCCGACGGCGCTCGACGTCGACGGCCGCGCGCTGTGCGTCGGCGGCCTGACGTTCGGCGAGCCGCGCGAACTGACCGTGCTCGAGGGCTTGCCGGCGGCCGACGGCCGCAAGCTTGCCGCCAGCGAAACCACGACGATCGAATTCGGCGACCGCCCCGCGTACGTCGGCTTCAAGGGCGGCGGCGTCATCTTGCCGCGCAAAGACGCCGACGGCCTGGCGCTGGAGACGGTCAACATCGACGCCGTCGACATCAAGGTCTGGCGCGTGACCGATCGTGCGCTGGCGTTCAAACGCGTGTCGCAGGGCTACACGGCGTCGGAAGACGACTGGGCCTGGCTGCCCTACGACGAAGACCCTTCCGATGTCGCCGTGCTTGCGTGGCGAGGCGAAATGGCCACGCCGAGCTCCCCGAACGCGCCGACTGTGACCGTGTTCCCGATCGCGAAAACCATCGACCGGCTTTCGGCCGGCGCCTACTTCGTTGAAGTCGCCGACGCGTCGGCCGGCGACGACGACCGCCGTCCCGCGCACGCCAAACGCTGGCTCATCGTCACCGACCTGGGTCTCACGGCCTACACGTCCTCGGACACGATCGACGTCATGGTCCGATCGCTGCAGGACGCCAAGCCGGTCGCCAACGCCCGCATTGAAATCGTGGCGCGATCGAACGAAATTTTGGCGACCGCGCAAACCGACGGCAAAGGTCACGTGCGCGTCGCCGGCGCGATCTTGCGCGGCGACGGAGCGGCGGCGCCGCGAATGGTCATGGCCTACGGCCAAGACGGCGACTTCGCGATTCTGGATCTTGACCGCGCCTACGTGGATCTGTCCGGCCATGATGTCGGCGGCCGCGCCGCGCCGACCGGCGCCGACGCCTTCGTCTATCTTGACCGTGGAATCTACCGGCCGGGAGAAACCGTGCGCGCCACCGCGCTGTTGCGCGACGCCGGCGCGGTCTCTCTCGCCGCCCGGGCCGGGGCCTTGATCGTCTACGGTCCCAACGGCATCGAAGCCGAACGCCGTCGTTTCAGCGACGCGCCCAAAGCCGGAGGCGTGACCTACGACTACGCGGTGCCGAATTCGGCGGCGCGCGGCCAGTGGCGGATTGACGTCGAACTCGACGGACTCGGCCGCGTCGGCGCGACGAGTTTCGCCGTCGAAGACTTTGTGCCGCAGCGCGTCGCGCTGACGCTTGAGGCCGACGCCGACACCCCGCTGGCCCGCGGCGACACGCGCGCCATCGAGGCCGACGTCCGTTTCCTCTACGGCGCTCCGGGCGCCGGCCTTCCGATCGAAGGGCAGGCGCGCATCGAGGTCGACCCGCGGCCCTTCGACGCGTTCGCCGACTACAGCTTCGGGCGCCAGGACGAACAGTTCCGCGAAGCCGGATTCGACCTCGACTCGACATTTGCCGACGGGGCGGGACACGCCGCGCTGGCGTTCGACCCGGGCCGCGCCAATGTGTCGTCGTCCAAGCCGCTGCGGGCGCGTGTCGTGATCGCCGCCGTCGAACCCGGCGGGCGTGCGGTGCGCGACGACGTGCGCATTCCCTATCGCACGGAGTCCGTCTACCTCGGCCTCGACCCGCAGTTCGACGGGCGCGCGCCGATGGACGACACCTTCGCCATCAACGCCGTCGCCGTCGCCGCGTCGGGCGAGCAAGCCGCCGCGCGCGTCGCCTGGCGGTTGGTCCGCAACGACTGGACTTACGACTGGTACCGGACCGACTTCGGCGAATGGCGTTGGCGGCGGTCGCGCGAGATCGTGGCCGTCACCGACGGCGTGGCGGATCTGGCCGGCGATGCGCCGACGCCGATCCGGTTGTCGGATCTCGATTGGGGCGACTACGAACTGTTCGTCGACGACGCCGAGAGCGGCGCCAGCGCCAGCCACAGCTTTTGGGTCGGTTGGGGCGCGCAGCCGGAAGACGGCGTCCAGGCGCCCGACCGTGTGCGCGTGTCCGGCCCGGCCGACGCGCCGAAAATCGGCGGACGCGCCGAGATTACGATCCTGCCGCCCTACGCCGGCGAGGCCGAAGTGGTCGTCGCCAACGACACCGTGATCGAGACGCGGACCGTCAGCGTGCCGTCGGGCGGCGCCCGCGTGCGCCTCGACGTCACCAAGGAATGGGGCGTCGGCGCCTACGTCATGGTCAACGTTTTCACCCCCCGCGACGCGGTCGACCAACCGACGCCGCGCCGGGCCGTGGGCGTCATCCATGTGCCAGTGGACACCTCCGACCGGACGTTCGAATTGTCGATGACCGCGCCGGCCGTGGCGCGCCCGCGAGAAGCGTTGACGGTTGATCTCGCCGCCGTCACGGGCCCGATCCGCGAAAACGCGTTCGTCAGCGTCGCGGCTGTCGACGAGGGCATCTTGCAGCTGACCAAATTCGAGTCGCCGGACCCGACGGGCTGGTACTTCGGCCAGAAGCGTCTCGCCATCGAGTTGCACGACGACTACGGCCGTCTGCTCGACCCTAACCAGGGCGCCGCCGCGCCCGTGCGCTCCGGCGGCGACCAGATCGGCGGCGCCGGGCTCTCGGTCGTGCCGACCAAGTCCGTGGCGTTGTACTCCGGCCCGGTCCAACTCGACGGCCGCGGCCGAGCGCAGATCACCTTCGACGTGCCCGACTTCAACGGCGAACTGCGCCTGATGGCGGTCGCCTGGTCGGCGTCGGGCGTCGGCGCGACGGCCCAACCGCTGACGGTGCGGGACAAGGTCCCCGCCGAGGTGATCCTGCCGAGATTTCTCGCGCCCGGCGACGAAGCCGTGGCCACGGCCTCGCTCGACAACGTCGAGGGCGCGGCGGGCGATTACGTCGCCGACATCGGCGCCGAGGGAGCGGTCAGCACCGCCGGCGACGAGCGCCTGACGCTCCGACTCGCGTCCGGCGAACGTGAAGACTCGCCGGTCCGGCTCGCCGCCGGCGAGGAAGGCTTGGCCCGCATCGCCATCGCGGTTGCGGGTCCCGAGGGCTTTTCCGTGTCCCGCGACTATCCGATTCAAGTGCGGTCGCCGTATCTGCCGACGGCGAACGTCGAGCGGGTGTTGATGGCCCCCGGCGCCGCGTATACGCCGCCGACCGACCTCCTGGCGTCCTTCGTTGCGGGGTCCGGCGGCGTCAACGTGTCGTTCTCGGCGATCCCGATGGACGCCGGCGCCTTGCTGGATTCGCTGGATCGCTATCCCTACGGCTGCACCGAACAGATCACCAGCCGCGCGATGCCGCTGATCTACGCCGGCCAAATGGCGGCGCTCGCCGGTCGCGACGACGACGCCGCGCGGCGGTCTCGGATCCAGGACGCGGTCTCCACGATCCTCAACCGGCAAAGCGCCGACGGCGCCCTCGGTCTGTGGCGCGTCGGCGACCGGTCGGCGACGCCGTGGCTGGGCGCCTATGCGGTCGACTTTCTCGCGCGCGCCAAGGCCGAGGGATACGTCGTGCCCGACGCTGCGCTCGACCGCGCGTACGGCGCGCTCGAATCCGTGGCGCAACAGGAATACTGGTACGCGGCCGGCTACGACGCCGCCGTGCAAACCAGCCCGTGGAACGTCGACACCCAAGAGAAAATGAACGACCGCAGCTCCGCCTACGCGGCCTATGTGCTCGCGCGGGTGGGCCGCATGGACCGATCCCGCTTGCGCTATCTGCACGACGAGCGCCTGACCGCGATCTCCAGCCCGCTCGCCCGCGCCCACCTTGGCGCGGCGCTGGCGTTCATCGGCGATAGGGCGCGCGCGACCAGCGCCTTCGCGGCCGCCGAACAGTCGCTCGGCTACTCCAACACGGGCGACTGGTACCAGACGCCGCGCCGCGACCTGGCGGGCGTGCTCGCGCTCGCCGGCGAGGCCGGGTTGACCGACGTCGTGGAGCGCCTTGAACAACGCCTCAGCGACGACCTGCCGGAACCCGACCGGCTGACCACCCAAGAAAAGTCGTTCCTGCTGCTCGCCGCCCACGCGCTCGCGGGCGACGGCGGGGTGCTCGACGTGCGCGCCGACGGCGCCGCAATGACCCGCGTCGCCGGAGCCAGCTTCGCCATGGACGCGGCGGGCTTGGCGAACGGAGCGACGTTCACCAACACCCGCGCCACGCCGGTGTGGCGGACGACGGTGGCGCGCGGCGCGCCGGTCACGGCGCCGCCGGCGGCCGAGAACGGAATCGCGGTGGCCAAAAACATCCGCCGCACCGACGGGTCCGCGGCCGACCTTGACGCCGTCAAACAAGGCGACCGGCTGATCGTCTCGATCACGCTGCACCCGCGTCAACGCCGCGCCATGCCCGCCATTGTCGCCGACTTGCTGCCCGCCGGATTCGAGATCGAAACGGTGCTGAACCCCGGCGACGCCGGCGAGACCGGCCCCTACGCGTGGCTCGGCGACCTGGCTCAGGCGAAGATCACCGAAGCCCGCGACGATCGCTTCGTCGCCGCCGTCGACTTGATGGACCAGCAACCCGTGACCCTCGCCTACCTTGTGCGGGCGGTCACGCCGGGGCGCTTCGCCTTGCCGGGCGCTGTGGTTGAAGACATGTACCGTCCGTCGGTCTTCGGGCGCAGCGAAGCCGGGACGGTGGCCGTCGCGTCCGGCCCGTGACGCCGCGCCGTCTGGCGCGCGGCCTCGCCGCCGCAACCGCCGCAATCGCCGCGGCGGTCGTCGGCGCGGCGGTCTTGGACCGCGCCTTGCCGCCGCCGCTTGAGCGCGCGGCCGTGGTCTCGACCGTCGTCCTTGACCGCGAGGGCCGTCCGTTGCGCGCGTTTCCCGTCGCCGACGGCCGCTGGCGGCTGCAGATCGATCTCGACGGCGTCGACCCGGCCTTCGTCGACGCCGTCGTCGCGATCGAAGATCAGCGCTTTTTCACCCATGGCGGAGTCGACGTCGCCGCCTTGGGCCGGGCCGCGTTCACCTCAGCGCGCGCTGGACGAATCGTGTCGGGCGGCTCGACGATCACGATGCAGACGGCGCGGCTGCTGGAGCCGCGGCCGCGCACCTTCGGCTCAAAAGCGATCGAAATCCTGCGCGCCTGGCAGATCGAGCGCCGGCTGACCAAGGCGGAAATTCTTGAGACCTACCTGACGCTGGCCCCCTACGGCGGCAACCTGGAAGGCGCGCGCGCCGCGTCGTGGGCCTATTTCGGGCGCGAACCGAGCCGCCTGACGCCGGATCAGATCGCGTTGCTGGTGGCCCTGCCGCAGGCGCCGGAAGCCCGCCGTCCCGATCTGCGCCCCGACGCCGCGCGCGCCGCCCGCGACCGAATCCTCGACCGCCTCGTCGCCGAGGGGCGTCTGGCGCCGGACCGCGCCGCCGACGCGGCGCAGGAAGATCCGCCGGGCCGCCGCGCGTTTCCCGTCCGCGCCTGGCACGCCAGCGCCGAGGCGCGGCGAAGGGCGGCGGGACCGGGCGACGTCCGCTCGACGCTCGACGCCGCGCTGCAGGCGGAGATGGAGGCTCTGGCGGACGCGGCCGTCGAGCACGACCCGTCGGTTCAGGCCGCCATCCTCGTCGTCGACACCGGCACCCGCGCGGTGCGCGCCGCCGTCGGGTCGGCCGGCCGCGACCGGCCGGGAGGCTGGCTCGACCTTACCGACCGGGCGCGCTCGCCCGGATCAACGTTGAAGCCGCTGATCTACGG
>JAJFFL010000274.1 GCA_021776705.1 Alphaproteobacteria bacterium | reverse complement strand
ATGCGATCGGCCGCGCCGACGGCGTGCGCCGAACGCCGACAGCCGGATAGAAGACGCGCGCCGAAGCGACCCCGGCGCGCGTTGATTCCGCCCAAGTCGAAACCAATCAGACCGACTCGTTGATCCATTCGACGATTTTGGATTTCGGCATCGCGCCGACTTTGGTGGCGGCGACTTGCCCGTCTTTAAAAATCATCAGCGTCGGAATTCCGCGGACGCCGTACTTGCCTGGCGTGTGCGGGTTCTCGTCGATGTTGATTTTGGCGATACGGACCTTGCCGTCGTATTCGGCGGCGATCTCTTCGAGCGCCGGGCCGATCTGTTTGCACGGCCCGCACCACTCGGCCCAGAAGTCGACGAGGACCGGCCCGTCCGATTTGAGGACGTCGGTCTCAAAGCTGTCGTCGCTCACGCTGGTCGTGGACATGGAGGAGGCTCCGTTCCGGGGGCGCGCGGCGTCGGGCCGCGTCGGTTGAAGGCAGACGTATGAAGCGCCGGACCCGCGGTCAAGCCGCGGCCAGAGCACGTTTGAGTAACAAGTCCGGTATCGGCATAAGGACCGCAGTGTCCGTCCACAACAGGGCGCACTTGACTATTCGCGGCGCATAGGCGCGACGCAAGACCGCCTGATAGGCCGCAAGCTGCACGAGATACTCCGGATTCACGTCGTCGACCCGGTCCGGCGGCGGCCGATTGGTCTTGAAGTCCACCGCGAGAACCTCGTCGTCGGTGACCAACAGTCGGTCGATTCGCCCGTTGACCACCACATCGTCCGGCAACTCCGGCGCCGATCCCATGACCGCCGCCTCCGGCCGCCCCGCCGGGCCGAACAACGGCCCGAACTCCGGGTGTTCGAGAATGCCGCGGGTTTCCCTCCAAAGCGCTTTTCGCTGCGGGTCAGAGAGGTCGACGTGGCGCTTGAGGAACCGGCGCGCCGCCCCTTCGCGATCTGCGGCCGGCAGTTCCGGCAGAATTTCGAGCAGCTTGTGCACCAAGATTCCACGCCGGAACCGTGTCGCCCCGTCGTCCGCGATCGGCGACGGAACGGGCGCGCGCGACCGGGCGCCGCCGAGCCCGGACGACGGCGAGACGACTCGGCGGGCGCGCGACGGCGGCGGCGCCGGCGACCGCGTCCAATCCGGCAGTGTCGGGTCGACGCGCGCGGCGGCGGGACGACTGCCGAGAGGCGGCGGTTCGTCGCCGAGGATCAGGGCCTCGTCGTCGCCTCCCACCGGAGCCGGCGACGGCCGCGCGCCGGCGCGGCGCATACCATCCGCAACGAGTCGATGCCACGCGAGCGCGTCCTTGTCGACGCCCCGACCGCCGGCCCCGCAGACGACGAGCCGGTCTTTGGCGCGAGTCAGAGCCACATAGAGCAGGCGCAAGTGCTCCGCCGTGTCGAGCGCCGCGCGTTGATCGCGCAGCTCCGCGGCGGCGTCGGGATCGCGGCTCTTGCTCGGCGACCAGAGAAAACCGGCGCCCGGAACCAGGAAAGGATCAGATCCGCCGCGACCGGCGGTGCGGCTGCCGACGTCCGGAACGATGACGACCGGCGCTTCCAGCCCCTTGGCCCCGTGCACCGTCATCACTCGGACCTCGTCGCCGGCCTCTCCCATGTCGCGCTTGATTTCGGCTTCCTCCGCCGTCGTGACGTGGACGAATTTCAGCAACGACGGCCCATGCCGAGTTTCGAAGTCGAGCGCGCGCGCGATCAGATTTTCGACCGGGTCTTCAGCTTCCGCCCCGAGCCGGGCGTAGAGGCGCTTGAGGTAACTCTCCCCGGTCGGGCTGGCGCGTTCGAGAAACTCTAGGAAAAACGCGTACGGGCCGCTGGCTTCCGCCGCGGCGTCGAGCGCATCGACAAGCGCGCGCGCTTCCGCGAACACCGGGTCCTGCGACGCCGCCAGACGCGCCCGCAACCGCTCGCCGGGAGCGCGGCCGTGCGCCAAGCTGAACAAGGCGTCCTCGTCGATTGGCGGCCGCGCGGACGCGGCGGGATGCAGGAACGGGCTTTTGAGAAGTTCCGCCAGCGCCAGATCGTCCCCCGGCGTCAGGGCGACGCGGGCCAGACCGAGCACGTCCTCGACGGCGAGCTGATTGGTCAACGTCATCCGGTCCGCGCCCGCGACGGGCACGCCGGCGGCCTTGAGTTTGCGAATCAAATTTTCGAACAGAGCGCCACGGCTGCGAACCAGGACGATGACGTCGCCGGCTGTCATCGCGCGCGGCGTCTTGTTGTGAAAGACCGTCGCGCCGGCGTCGAGCCAGCTGCGCACTCGCGCCGCAACTGCGGCGGCGAGAATTTCCTTGGCGTCGCCTTTCGACGGGGCGTCAACGGGATCCCAATAGGACTCCGGCTCGTCGCTGTCTATGGCGACCGCCAACGGCCACCATTCGACGAAACCGGGAAAATCATCGCGCGAAGCGGCGTGCCGGACCACGTCGACGCCCGGCGGCTCGCGCAGCGGCATCATCGCCGTCTGCAGCTCCGGGCTGGCGAACACCGCGTCGACCGTTTGCAGGATCAAGGGCGCGCAGCGGAACGACACCGACAGGTTCGGCGACGTGAACACGCGGTCAGCGTCTGCGGCGCGCTTGTCCAGCCGCCGCGACGCTTCAAGAAATCGCGCCGGATCCGCTCCCTGGAAGGAATAGATCGATTGCTTTTCATCGCCGACAGCGAACACCGTGCGCACCGTTTCCCGCGCGCCGAGGCCCGTGAAAAACTCCTGGCTGAGTCGTTCAATCAGCTCCCATTGATCGGGCGCCGTGTCCTGCGCCTCATCGACGAGCACGTGGTCGACGCCCCCATCGAGCTTGTAGAGAACCCACTCCGACGCCTCCGAAGACTCCACCAGAATCCGCGCTCGGTCGATGAGATCGGCGAAATCGAGCCCGCCGCGGCGTCGCTTTTCATTCTCGTAGGCGTCGAGGTACGCGGTTGCGATGCGAAGAGCGGCCTCGGTCAAGGCCGCGACCTCTACGGCGCGAACGGACTCGATCGCGCGCAACACGCGAGAGACCTCCGAGCCGTGCCCTCCGAGTTTCTTGCCGCCGAACAAGCGCACGGCGACGGGCGCGACGTCGGCCGACCCCTTGGTCACGAAGTCCTCGCGGAGCTTCTTGCCGTCCGCGGTGTGAAGCGCCGCCGCGTAGGCGTCAAAAACGGCGGCCGGTTCGGCCTCGCTGAACGCGGCCGCGAGCGCATCGGCGAACCTGACTTCCGTCGTCGAACCTCGCGCGAGTTCGGCGACGGCCGCCCGAATCTCCGCGATCGGCCCGTCCCGCCACGCGGCCGCCTTCACGTCCTCCGGTGTCGCACCTTCCGGCGCGCCCAGCCGATCGCGCAAGCGGGCGGTCGCGGCGTCGACGCCGCCGGCCCCGCGTACGCCGCGTTCAATCTCCAATCGCTTGGACGACGCCCAAGACAGAAACCGGTCGGAGTCCATGTCCGACACCGAGGCGGCCAGGGTCGCGAACGCCGCCGGCAAACCGTCGCGCGACGCCAACTCGCGGCGGGCGACGCCGGCGATCTCGCGCGCCGCCGCGTCATCGAGAATTTCGAATCCGGGATCGACGCCGGCCTCCAACGGAAACCGTCGCAATAGGCGCTCGCAAAACGCGTGAATGGTCTGAATCTTGAGTCCGCCCGGCGTCTCCAGAGCGCGGGCGAACAGCGCGCGAGCGCGGCGCAGCTGCGCCGCCGAGGCGGCCGCCAAACATGGGTCAAGTGCGGCGAGTTGGGCTTCGAGCTCGCCGTCGCTTTTCACCGACCAGGCGCCGAGGCGGTCGAACAGCCGCGTCTGCATCTCGCTGGCCGACGCCTTGGTGTAGGTGAGGCAAAGGATGCGGTCCGGCGTCGAGCCTTCCAGCAGCAAGCGGATGACGCGGTCGACAAGGACGCGGGTCTTGCCGGATCCGGCGTTGGCCGACACGAAGACGTTGCGCGCCGGGTCTGCGGCGAGTCGTTGAGTGCGTTCGGCCTCGGCGACGGCGGCGGGAACCTGGGTCATGCGCCTTCCTCATCGCCCAGCCGCGCCCATTCCTTGACTCGCGCCAACCGATCGTGGTCGCCGGACTCGCTGACACGGAACGGCTTCACTCGCGACCGGTACGGCGTTCGTAAATCGCGATACGCGGCGACGCGCCGGGCCAAACCTTCGCGCGCCTCGTCAACCATATCGCTGACCGGCACGGCTTCTTTTCCTTCGCTGAGGTCGCGCACGCTTCCGGGGTCGCGGCCGCCGGCCACCCGCACGTAGACCAGCCGCGTCGCCTCCCGCGGCCCAAGTTGCTTAAACCCGCCCGCGGCCAGGATCGCGGCCTCGAGGCTGAGCTGCGGCTCGATCCCGCTGCGGACCTGTTTCGCCGACGGCGGCTGACCGGTCTTGTAGTCAAGGATCGCCCAGCCGTCGGGACCCTGATCGATGCGGTCGGCCTTGGCTGTCACCGTGAAGCCGTGACTCGTCCATTCGCCTTCGGTCTCGACCGCCGCCATGCGCCAGCCCCGCCGGCGACGCTCGTCCTCCCATCCGCGCACCCATGCGGCGGCGCGGCGCGCGCGAGGCTCTTCGAACACGAGTTGCTCCGGCGCGAAACCAGTCTGGCGAAGTTCGGCGATCATGAGTGCGGCGAGTCGCGCTTCGAAATCGTCCGGGAAGGACTCGCCGATATCTCGGTACAGAGTCTCCAGCGCGTCGTGCAGCGCCGTTCCGCGTTCGCGCGGGCCTGGACGCATGTCCAAGGGGTCAAGTCTTTTCAGGCCGAGAATGCGCTTGGCGTACAGCGCATACGGGTCGCGCACCCATTCCTTGACCCCCGACACCGAGAGCTTGACCGGACGCACCTCGATCGGCGGCCGCGGCTCCGGCGGCGCGACCGGATGAACGTCCTCGGACGCGACCCGGTCCAGGCGCCGCGCGATCGCCGCGTAGTCGACGTCGGGCGCCAAGGAATGATCCTCGCCAGCGCCTTGCAGCAAGGTGCGCACCCGCCACAACCAACGCGACGCCACGGCCGGGTCGCCGCTGGATTTTCGGGCCCGCGTCATCAAGACTCGCGGGGCGCAGGCGAGCTGCGCGAAATCGTGCGCCGACAAGCCGATGCGGCGGATGACCGGCGGCAGGCCCGCTTGCTCACGCATCGGGGCGGACAAAAACGGATCCTCCGGCGGCTTCGCCGGCCACATGCCTTCGTTGAGGCCGGCGAGGATCACCAGGTCGGCCGTCTGCAGGCGGGCCTCAAGCGGGCCCAGAATCCGGACGCGGGCCTCGTCCCGCGCCGGCTCGCGCACGGTGCGGCCGGACGACAGGTTCGCAAACACGCGCGCGTACCCGGCAAGATCGAGAGGCGCGAACGTCTCGGATTCATCGATCAGTTCGCGCAGCAGCGCCGCGGCCGCTTCGCCGGCAGCGCCGCACCACGGGGCCCCGTCCGTGTCGGGGCCCGAAGCGCAAGCCTCGGCGACAAGAGCGTGGGCGCGGGCGAAGTCGGCGGCCGATGCGATCCCCTCGGCCAGCGCCACCAAGGCCGACAGACTTTCGTCCAGGGTTTCGAGCGTCTCAGCGGCGAGTCCGCCGGCGGCGTCCGCGAAACCCGCGAGGTCCACGCCTGGGCGAACTCCGCGAAGCGCGCGGTCGATGTCGCCGGCGTGGGCGCGAGTCTCGGCGCGGACGCGGCCCAGCCGCGTCCAGGAATTGTCCAACAAGCCGCACAAGGCGACGGGATCGGCGGGGTCCCGCGCCAGGTCGAGCAGTCCGGCGAGAAACGCCCCGAGCGCGGTTTGCGCGAGTGGCCGCCCCGAGGAGAGGTCGGCATCGACGCCCCAGCGCGCCATCGCAGCGTGCACCCGGCGCGACACCGCCAGATCCGGAGTGACCACCATGACCCGCGCATCGGGCGACGCCAGCGCCTCTCGCGTCGCCAAGGCGACGACTCGCGCCTCCTCTTCTTCGGTGGCCGCCTCCACCAAAGCCAGACCGTCCCGGGCGCGGGCCAGCACGTCGGGGCCGGAATTGGCCTTCAAGTCCGCGACACGCTGCAGCCAGTCCGCGGTTGCGTCGGCGGGACGCAACGAATCGTTGATCAGCCGCCGACGCGCGCGCGCCGCGGTCGATTCGTCCGCGCCGGGCCACGCCGCCACCGCCTCACGGTCGACGCCCAGGGTTTGAAGCAACTGCCGCAGACCGGCCTGGGGATGCTGCTCGTCAACGGCGTCCCAGGCCGCCGCGTCGAGATCCGCGTCGAGACCTGGAAGCACGACGCACCCGCTTGGCAACCGCGCGATCGCGCGCAACAGCGCCGCGGTCGCCGGCACCGTCCCGGTCGAGCCGGCGGCGATTATCGGTCCGGACGGCGGCGACTCGAGCCACGCCTCAGCGACCGCGCGGGTGATCACGTCGCGGCGTTCCGCCGGCTCGACGCACCCCAGCTCCTTGAGCCGCTTTGGCCAGTGTTTTTGGACGATGGCGAGGAAAGTGGCGGCGTGTTCGAGGTGCGCAGGCAGCAGGCCGTAAAGTTCGGCCACGGCCTTCATGTCGGCGCCGCCCGCCGCCGCGGCCTCGTCCAGCAATCGGCCAAGGGCGTCCGCGAGCGGCAACGACGCTGCGGGGTCCGCGCCCGGGTCCATCGCCGCGGCTTTGGCGTGAACCAGCACGGCGAGTTCGAACCGGCGGCGCGCCGTGCCAATCGCCGGCGGCGCGTCGAGCGCGGCCGGTCCGGGCTCGAACACCGCGTCGTCGTCCTCGACATCGCCGATGGCGCGTATCGCCGGCAAGATCGTCGCCGGCGGCGATTCCCCCGCGGCGCGCAAAAACGCGTCCGCCAAACGTCGCGTCGCCCGCCGCGTGGGCAACAAGATCGTGACGTCGGCCAGCGTTTCAGGATCGCCGCCGGCGAAGGCGGCGACTCCGCGCGCCAAGGCGTCAAGGAACGGCGCGCTCGGCGGCATGTTGAATACCCGAGGCGCCGGGCCGTCGAACAGGCCGACGCTCACGTCGCCGTCCGCGCCAGCCGCGCCTCCGCCGCTTGACGGGAGACGGGATCGCCGACGTGCATCCAATATCCTTCGTGCGCGACGCCGAAGAGGCGGTTCGCGGCCGACGCCTTGTCCCACATTCGGTTGGCGGAAAACGGCTCTTCAGGAAACCCGTCAAGCAAGCGCGGGTGCATGATCTGCAGGCCCATGTACGCGAACGGGGCCGAGGGCCTGTCGCCGCGCCGCGTCAGCCGACCGTCGGCGGCGCGGAAAAAATCCCCCGACCCGGCGTAGCCGAGTTGCCGGCCGATGTCGGCGAGCAGCAGCAGCGCGTCCATGCGCTCCGGGTCCCACGCGTCGCGCAGCCGCGACAGCGCGGGCGCTGAGTCGTCCGACCACACCGAGTCGATGTTGCACACGAAGAACGGCCCTTCCCCGAGCGCCGCTTTCGCTCTCACCAGAGCGCCGCCGGTTTCGAGCAGGCGATCGCGTTCGTTTGAGATGGAGATTCGCGGCGCGGCGCGCGTCGCCAGGTGGGCTTCCAGCCGGTCGGCGAAGTGGTGCGCGTTGACGACGGCGCGGGGGACGCCGGCCTCCGCCAATCGATCCAACAGGTGATCGATCAGCGATCGGCCGCCGACATCGACAAGCGCCTTCGGCCGATCGTCGGTCAACGGGCGCATGCGGGTGCCAAGGCCGGCCGCGAGCACCATGGCGACGTCGATGCCCGCGCTCATCGCCCGGCCTCCTCGAACACGCCCGGCGCGTTCGCCCGAGTCCAGGCGGCGACGTCGGCGAGTGCGGGGTGCGCCAGATCGCCGACGAAGTGACGCGCTACGCGCGGCAAGAAATTCAGGTACTTTGGCTTCCCATCGCGTTCGGCGAGACGAACGAAAATTCCAAGAATTTTGGCGTTGCGTTGCGCCCCGAGGACGGCGTAGGCGCGTTCGAAAGCCGCCGCGTCGATCTCGCCCGCGGCGGCGACGAACCGCGCCTTCATCGCGTCGGCGAGCCGCGGATTGACGTCGCGGCGCGCGTCTTCCAGCAGCGACACCACGTCGTAGGCGGGGTGACCGAAGAGCGCGTCTTGAAAGTCAATGACGCCGGCGCGCGCCGCGCCTTCTCGGTCGGGCAGCCAGATCAAATTCTCCGCGTGAACGTCGCGCAGCGTTAATGTCGGCGGCGTGCGCGCGATTGCGTCGAGTTGCTCCCTCCACGCGGCGGTCCACTCCGCACGAGCCGCCGCATCGACGGTTCGCCCTTCGCGCCTTGCGACGTACCAGTCGAGAAACAGGTCGGCCTCGGTCTGCAGCGCCACCGCGTCGTAGGCGAGGACCGGCCAGGCGCGCCCGCCTGACGCCGCGACTTCGGAAGGAAACGTCGACCGCCGCACCGCCGCGAGCAAGTCGATCGCCGCCTCGTACAGGGGCGCGGGCGTCGCGCCCGCCTCGATGACGCGCGCGAACAGGTCGTCGCCAAGATCTTCCAAGAGAAGAAACCCGTCGTCGTGGTCCGCGGCGAGCACGCGCGGCGCGGAAAAGCCGCGCGCGACGAGTTCTTGAGACAGGCCGGCGAACGCGGACGTGTTCGGACCGGCGAGCCGCGCCAGGGCGTTGTAACCGAGACCGGCCCGCACGCCGCCGTCAGCCTCGGGCGGGCACGCCGGACGTTCCGCGCCCGGCGGGGCGTCCATCAGGACGGCGGTCTCCGCGCCGCGGCGCACGCGATCGTAGCGACGCGTCGACGCGTCGCCGGCGAGCGGCCGGCGATCCGCGTCGGCCCACCCGGCGCGGAGGAGAAATCTCCCGAGCCGATCAATGCGGTCAGACGCCGTCGACACGCGCCGCCCACCTCCCATGCCCTGCCAACCGCGCGACGCGGCCGCCGCCCGCCGGCTCCAATTGAATCTCAAGCCGGTCCGCCGGCGCCCGGTCGCCCAAGCGGTCCGGCCATTCGACCAGGACCACGGCTTCCGCGAAAGCGTCCTCCAGACCAAGCTCCACAGCTTCCGACGGCGATGACAGGCGGTAGAGATCGCAATGCCAGATTTCGAATGCTCCCGCGTCGTAGGTTTGCACAAGCGTATAGGTCGGGCTTGGGACTTCGTCCGCCTCGCCCGTCAGCGCCCGGACGACGGCGCGCGCGAGCGCGGTCTTGCCGGCGCCAAGTCCGCCGACGAGAAACACGACGTCGCCGGGAATCAAGGCGGCCGCCAGGCGGCGGCCAAACGCCGCCGTCGCCGCTTCGTCGGGAAGCGAAATCGGATTCCGCCGCCCGGTCACCGCCCGGCGCCTTGCGATTCGCGGCCGAAACGATACATGGAACCCTCATTCCCGACGCGCGGCGCCCGCGCTGGCCAACGGCACGAGCGAGTTCATGGCGAATATCACCTACATCGACAACGACGGAACCGAGCGCGTCGTCGACGTCAAACCAGGCATGACCGTGATGGAGGGTGCGGTCAAAAATATGATCCCGGGCATCGACGCCGATTGCGGCGGGGCCTGCGCGTGCGCCACGTGCCATGTGTACGTCGCGGACGATTGGTTCGCCAAGGTCGGCGACCGTTCGAGCATGGAGGAATCGATGCTCGATTTCGCCGACGACGTTCGCGCCACGTCGCGACTGTCGTGCCAAATCACGGTGACGGACGCGCTTGACGGTCTCGTGGTGACGACGCCGGAAAGTCAGGGCTGATCAGGCGCCGCCGGACGCGTCGGCCGACAGTGCGGCCGCGGCGTCGACCGACGCCTCACGCTTTTCCGGCGCGTCGCCTTTCGGCAAGCTGATGACTGGCAGGTGGCACGTCACCCGTGTGCCGACGCCGGGTTCGGACTCCAGCTCCACCCAACCGTCGTGCAGCTTCACGAGTTCGCGCACGAGAGTCAGTCCGAGACCGGCGCCGCCGCTGTCGCCGCTCTGAAACGCCTCGAACACGCGGCCCTGCTTTTCCGGCGCGATACCTTCGCCCTCGTCGTCGATCCAGACGCGCACCACTTCGTCGTCGCGATCCGCCCCGGCGACGACGTTGCGGCCCGCCGGTGTGTGGTCGAGCGCGTTGAGCAGCAAGTTGTAGACCACCTGTTTGATCCGCCGCTGATCGCCGACCATCGGCCCGAGGTCGGCGGCGCATTCGATGCCGACGCGCACTTGCGTGTCCCCGGCTTTGGTCTTGGCGAGATTGACGGCGCTTTCGAGCGCGCTGAACACGTCGAATTCCGCCAGATCAAGCTCCAGCGTTTCGGCGTCGATGGCCGCCACGTCGAGGATGTCTTCGACCAATTTGGTGAGTTGCGTTCCCGCTTGAATGATCGACGTCAACTGGCTGTTTTCACGCTCGGAAAGTTTCTCCGCCACCGTGGCGTCCAACAACTCGGCGTACCCCATGATCGTCGTCAGCGGCGCCCGCAACTGATAGCTCACGTGGCCGACGAAGTCCGACTTCACCCGGTCGGCCTGTTCCAGAACCTCAGCGCGTTCCTTGAGGGCTCCCTCAAGGTCGCGCGATGCGGTGACGTCGTGGAACGCCAGAACCGTGGCGCCGTCCGGCAGCGGCCGCGACACATAGGCGAGGACGGTGTCGTCGGAGCGGCGCATCTCGCCGACATGGTGTTTGCGGGCGCGCGGGTTCGGGTCGGTGACCCGGGCCTTCATCTCCGCCCATTCGTCGCGCTTGTGGAACAAGGGCAGGCACCATTCCGCGACATCGTCGAACGACACCCCTTCCCGGATCTTGTCGGCGCCGAGCGACCACATTTCCGCAAACGCGGCGTTGGAAAGCTTCAAACGGCCGTCGGGCCCGAACACGGCGACGCCTTCGTTGAGCTTGTCGAGCGTCGCCCGCTGCACCTTGATCAGGGTGTTGAACTGACTCTTCAGCGTCAGTTCTTCGGTCATGTCGCCGAAAATCAGCAGCAGCCCGCCGAGCGGATGCCGCAGTCTGGCGACTCGCAGAATGCGGTCGTCGGGAAGATGCCAAGTCTCTTCGGCGTCGTCCGGATCCAGATGGGTGTAACGGCCGAGTTCTTCGGCTTTCCAGGTCTGATAGTCCGGCTGTTCCGGCAACAGACGCTTTTCCCGCATGCGGTCCAGCATTTCGCCGTGGGTAGGTCGGTGCGCGAGCCACGCCTCGTCGAGGCCGAACAATTTCGGGAAGGCCCGGTTGTAGAACGACAGTTGCTGGTTCGGGCCGAACACGACGACCGCGTCGTCGAGGTGGTTGAGGGCGTCGTCTTGGGCGCGCACGTGGCGTTCCAACGCCTCGCGAGCCTCCTCGGCGCGCGTCATGTCCACCGCCACGCCAGCGACGCCGCCGGAGATCGGAAACATCGAAATCGCGTAGTGCTTGCGCGCGCCGGCGGCGACGATCGGGCGAGTTTCATTGACCAGGGCGCCCTGAGCAAGCGCTTGACGGGCCTGCTCTTTCGCGCCTGGATCGAGGGCGATGTCGTCGGCGACGGCGACGTCCAGGGTCTTCACTTCGATGGCGTCCAAATAGGCTTGGTTGGCCCACTGCACCTTGAGACCCGAGGAATAGCGCCACACCGGGAACGGCGCCTTGCTGGCGAGATCGACGAACGACATCGGGTCCTGAGCGACGTCGAGACGGGCTTCGAGGAGGCGCCCGCGTTCGCTTGATTCCTCCGCGCTCTTGACCGTGGAATCCGACAACCAAAGCACCGCGCGGCGGCCCGACGGGCGGCCGTCGACTTCGAGATAGCGTCCCGACGGTCCGAAAATCGTAATCGAAAACGGCGCGCCGTCGCGGCGCAGTTCGATCAGGCGCTTGCGCAACGTGGTGTCGGCGCCGGCGCTGTCGCGGGCGTCGTAGTCGGCGAGGCCGTCGAGCATGCGCGAAGAAGCGTCCGGACCGTCGGACGCGTCCGCGAACCTCAACAGCGCGGCGAGCGCGGTCGGCGACCCGTACAGCTTCGGCGCCCCCCACCCGGATTCGGGATCGTCTTCATCGTCCTCCCACACCAGGACGACACCGGGATGGGCGGCGAGCACGCCGTCGATCCGGTCCAGTTTCTTCTCAAGCCCCTCGGCGCGGTCACGCCATTTGGCGCGCGCCGTACGGGCCCCGTCCGTCAGCCGCCAGGCCCACAGGCTGACGGCCAAGGCGAACGCCACGGCGCCGGCGCTGATCACCAGTGATGCCGATTGAATCTGCGAACCGATCATGCCGCGCGCGGGGCCCCCTTCAAATTCCACCTTCGGTCTTGCGCCGTTTACGTGCTGTTAACGCACGGGCGGAATGCGACGAATCGCGAGCATACCTGATGCCGGAATCCGCCGCGACCCGTAACCCGTTCGATTTGGACAATTCGGTGGAAATCCACAGGCGGCTAGAAGCCGATGCGTCCGCTGCCGAGTCGATAGTCCAACACCACCACGCAGCGCGTGATTCCGGGCTCGCCTGGCGGTTCGAACCGCCACGACCGAACCGTCGCACGCGCCGCGCCGTTGAACGCGTCCACCGGTTCTGCGGCGACGACCTCGACGTTGCGGGTTCGCCCATCCGCCGAAACGTCCAGCCGCAAGGCGACCCAGCCCTGAAGCCCGCGACGAAAAGCGCGCCCGGGGTACTCAGGTTCGGTCAGCTCCAAAGCCGCAAGGCGCGAGCCGCCCTCGCAATCGTCCGGCTGCACGTAATCACGCGGATTCGGCGGCAGACCGTAGTCGCTCCGCGGCACGAACGGCTTGTCGCTTCCGACGCATCCGGTCAAAGCCACGGCCGCCAACGCGGCGGCGAACGCGTGCTTCACTTTTTCCTCGCTTCCGCGGTGTAGGCGTCCTCGCCGAGGCGGATGACGTAGTTCTCGGCGCGGTCGAGGCGATAGGCGTGGTCGCCCGCGGCCGCGTAGCCCGCGAACACGAACACCGCTTCCGCGTCCTTGCGTTCTTCAAACGCCGCGGACGTGCCGCTGCCCGACACGACGACGTAGTCGCGCAGGAAAATGTCGTCTTTGAACTGATCCAAAACCCGGGCGCGCTGCGCGAACCAGTCCGGCGCGGTCATGCCGCTCAGCTGTTCGACGATCTGGCCTTTGGCGAAGACGATATCGACCGGAACATCGACGCCGCCGTTGGCGCCTTCTTCCGCGTAAATTGAAATGGTCATGGTGTCGGGCTTGCGATCCGGAAGTCCCGGCACGGGGACGCGGCCGCAAGAACCCAAAAGCAACGCGGTCGCCGTCGCGACCAAGATCACGCGCGTTCGCATATCAAGTCCTCTGTGAGCCCCCCAGCCGCAGGCACGATAGGCGCCTCGCTTCGCAAAGGAAAGTGCGGATCGACGCCGCGCGCCGATCCGCCGTTGAGATCTAGTAACGGTAGTGTTCTGGCTTGAACGGGCCGTCCGGCGCGACGCCGATGTAGGACGCCTGATCCGGGGACAATTCGGTCAAGCGAACGCCGAGCTTTTCAAGATGAAGCCGCGCGACTTTTTCGTCCAGGCTCTTCGGCAAAGTGTAGACTTTGTTCTCGTACTTATCGCCGTGCGCCCAGAGTTCAATCTGAGCCAACGTCTGATTGGTGAACGACGCCGACATCACGAAACTCGGGTGCCCGGTGGCGTTGCCGAGGTTCACCAACCGGCCTTCCGACAAGAGAATGATGCGCTTTCCGTCCGGGAATTCGATCAAGTCGACTTGCGGCTTGATGTTCGTCCACTTGAAGTTGCGCAGGCCGTCGACTTCGATCTCGTTGTCGAAGTGCCCGATGTTGCAGACGATCGCCATGTCTTTCATGCGCCGCATGTGATCGACGGTGATGATGTCTTTGTTGCCGGTGGCGGTGACGAACAAGTCCATCTGATCGACGACGTCGTCCAGCGTCTTGACGTCGAAACCTTCCATCGAAGCCTGCAAGGCGCAGATCGGGTCAATCTCCGACACGGTCACCCGCGCGCCGGCGCCGCGGAGCGATTCCGCGGATCCCTTGCCGACGTCGCCGAACCCGGCGACGAACGCGGTTTTGCCGGCGAGCATCACGTCGGTGCCGCGGCGGATTGCGTCGACGAGGCTTTCACGGCAGCCGTACTTGTTGTCGAATTTCGATTTGGTCACGCTGTCGTTGACGTTGATCGCCGGGAACGGCAGGTCGCCGCGCTTCTGCATCTGGTACAGCCGCATCACCCCGGTCGTGGTTTCTTCCGAAACGCCCTTGATGTTCGACTTGACCTTGGAAAACCAGCCCGGCGTCCGCTCGATCCGGCGCTTGATCGTGGCGTAGAGCGCCCGCTCCTCGTCGTTTTTCGGATCGGCGAGCGCCGAGGAATCGGTTTCGGCTTTGGCGCCGAGAAGGATCATGAGCGTTGCGTCGCCGCCGTCGTCGAGGATCATGTTGGCGGTTTCGCCGTTCGGCCACTCGAAGATCTTGTCGGCGAAGTCCCAGTACTCCTCCAGCGTCTCGCCCTTGTGCGCGAAAACCGGTGTTCCGGTTACCGCGATCGCGGCGGCGGCGTGATCCTGAGTCGAATAGATATTGCACGACGCCCAGCGCACTTCGGCCCCGAGTTCCTGCAGCGTTTCGATGAGAACCGCGGTCTGGATCGTCATGTGCAAAGAACCAGCGATCCGAGCGCCCTTGAGGGGCTTTTCTTTTCCGAACTCCGCGCGCGCCGCCATCAGGCCCGGCATTTCGGTCTCGGCGATGTCGATCTCCTTGCGACCCCAATCGGCCAGGGACAGATCCTTCACCGCGCAATCGCGTTCGCGCACGTCGCTCATGACTTAGCTCCTGTCGGTTTGATGAGCCGCCTATAGCAACGCCGCGGCGCTCGCGCAACAGCACATAAAGATTTCTTTATGTCGGATATAATCTCATCGTTATGCGGCGGACCGCCTGAATTTGCGCTACGGGTCGTTGATTCGCCGGCCACGGCGGCCGAAGGAGACGCGCCCATGACCCGAACGTTGCTTCCGATTTTGGCCGCGACGGTCGTCGCGGCGGCGTGCGCAGGGCCGCAAAATCGGCCTCAGGGCGACGGCCGATCCAGTTTCGACGGCGGTCTGATTCTAAATTCCGCAGCGCTGTTTTTCGCCGGCATGGACGCCGACGGCGATTACGCGATTGACCGCAGCGAACTCAGCGAAGGTTTGACCGCCGGCTTCGCCGCCGCCGACGCGGACCGTTCCGGCGGAATCACCGCGATCGAATATCAGGCATGGGCGCAAGCCGCGCTCGGCTCCAAGGACGCTCTGCCGGGCCGCATTTCTCTCGACGTCAACGCCGACAACACGATCACCGAAACTGAGTTTCGGACCGGCTTCACAGACATCGCCGACGGCTACGGGATGTCGACCCGAGGAGAAATCGCGTTCGTGAAACTGGTTCGCTACGTTCCGCCGGTAAGACCGACGAACGGCGATTGGAATCGCGACGTCAACATTGAGCGCGGACGGCGCTGACGTCGCTAGGTTTTTTCGCCGAATTTTTCATCGACAAGAGACTGGAGCGCGTCGAGCGCCTCCTCCGCCTCCGGACCCTCGGCGGTGACCTCGATGGCGCTGCCGCGCGAAGCGGCCAGCATCATCAGGCCCATAATCGACCGCGCATTGACCGACTCGCCGTCGCGCGAAACCGTGATCACGGCGTCGAAGCGGGCGGCGGTTTCAACAAATCGGGCCGACGCGCGTGCGTGAAGGCCGAGTTGGTTGCAGATGATGAGGGTTCGCGTCACGCCTTGTTCCGGTCGAGGACTTTGCTGGCGACCGCGATGTACTTGCGTCCCGCGTCGGCGGCGGCGGCGGCGCAGGTCTCAACGTTCATCGTCTCTCGGGCTTCCGCGATCTTGATCAGCATCGGCAAGTTGACGCCGGACACGACCTCGACCTTGCCGCGCCGCAGCAACGTGATCGACAGATTGGCCGGCGTGCCGCCGAACATGTCGGTCAGGATCACGGCGCCGTCCCCCTGGTCGACGGATTCGACGGCGGATTTGATGTCGGCTTGCCGCCGTTCCATGTCGTCGTCGGCCCCGATGCACAGAGATCGGGCATGGTCGAGCGGACCGACGACATGTTCAGCTGCGGCGAGCAGCTCGTCGGCGAGGCGGCCGTGCGTGACGACGACAAGCCCGATCATGGTTTCCCCCGTTCGCGTCACTCGGCATCTAAGCGCGCCTTCACGTCCGCGAAAAGGCCAAGTCGCGTCGCGCGCAACGCCACGCGCACCCTCGCCGGGGCCGACGCCGCGGCGAAATCCAGGGCGACCAACGGAATCGCCACGCCCGCCGCGTCCCAAGTTCGCGCTTCAGGGACGCGTTCCTGAAGCGACGTGTCGCGGTGTTCGGCAGCGAGTCGAACCGCCGCTTGGCTTGCCGGACCAATGTCCGCCACGCCCATGCCTCTCACCTCCAACAGGCCTGCGATGGACGGCGGGGCCGCGGCGATGAGGACGTCGTCGCGCAGGGTCACGGCCACGCGGTCGTCGGCGATCAGGCGGCCGCCGTCGTCGATCAGCCGCAAAGCCAGATCGCTCTTCCCGCATCCGGACGGCCCGAACAGCATCACCGCCGCCCAACACCCGGGCTCGCTCGGGTCCGGCAAGGCGACGCAGGTGGCGTGGACCGTCATTAGGATCGCAGCGGCAATTCGACGACGAAGCGCGCGCCGACGACCGCGCCGCCGCCCGCTTCCCGGTTCTCCGCCCAAATCCGGCCGCCGTGGGATTCCACGATTTGCCGCGCGATGGCGAGGCCGAGGCCGGAATGCGAGCCGAAAGCCGCGCCCTTCGGCCGGTCCGTGTAGAAACGCTCAAACACGCGCTCAACGTTGTCCGCCGGCAGGCCCGGGCCGTCGTCCTCGACCAGAACGATCGCGCAGTCCGGCGCGCGTCGGTAGCGCAGGGTTTCAAGCCGAACGTGGACGGTTCCGCCGTCAGGGCTGAACGTGCGCGCGTTGTCGATCAAGTTGCGGAACACTTGGCTCAACTGAGTTTCGAGCCCGGACACCGAAATCGCCATTCCGTTCGCGTCCGAGTCATCGAAAGCGACGGCGGCTTCGTCGTCCTTTCGGATCGCCGAGTACGACTCCGCCATCTGAGTCAGCAACTGTCTCAAATCGACCGGCATGGACGGGGAACGCGCCAGATCGGCGTCGATCCGCGACGCGTTGGAGATGTCCGTGATCAGCCGGTCGATGCGCTGAACGTCGTGCTGCAGCACGCCGAGCAACCGGCGGCGCCGGTCTTCGTCGCTGGTGTTGGGCAGGGTTTCGATCGCCGAGCGGATCGACGTCAGCGGATTCTTGAGTTCGTGGGCCACGTCGGCGGCGAAATGCTCGATCGCGTCGATGCGGTCGGCAAGACCCCGGGTCATGGCCGAAAGCGACGCCGACAGATCGCCGATTTCGTCGCCGCGCCGTGACATGTCGGGAATGGCGGCCCGGCGCGGCCCTTCCTGACGCACCTGGTCGGCGGCCATGGCGAGGCGGCGCACCGGCCGGGCGATGAACAAGGTCAAGAGCAGCGACGACGCTAAAGTCACCGCCAGCGCGAACAGCACGAACGGCACCAGGGCGCGGCGCTCCGCCGCGATAATCTCGCTCATGTCGCCGGCTTCGAGCGTCAAGACGCCGAGCACCGCCTGAACGTGCTGGATCGGAATTGAAACGCTGACGACCGGTTCTTCGCCGTCGCCGGCCCGCAGCGACGTGACGACTTCGCCGAGCATCGCTTGGGCCACCTCTTCGGCGAGCGACGTCGGCGCGCCGGCGGGCTGGGCGTCGGCGAACGGAGCCTTGAGCAGCGCGCCGGCACGGGCTTCGGCCACGTGCTCGCGGATTTCGTCCGCCGGAACCGCCGGCGGCAACGGGGTCACCACGACCTCGTCGGCGAGATTGTAGCTGTCGGCGATCAGGTTGCCGTCCTTGTCAAACAGCCGCGCCCGCATGCCGACGGGGACATAAAGCGTCTTGAGTACGTCCCGTGCGTTCAACGGTTCGTTGCTGTCGACGACAAGAAATGGCTCCGGAACGCCCTCGGTGGAGACGCTCGCCAATACGTTGGCGATCAGGGTGCCCTGAGTGCGCAAGGAATCCATGCGCGCCTGGACCAGTCCGCGCCGCATCTCGCCCAAGATGAACACGCCGGCGACGAGGACGACGAGGCCGATCAGATTGGCGGCGAGGATGAACTGCGTCAGCCGCGACCCGATGATGCCGCGACGGCGGCCGCGCCGGAACGCGGCGGCGTCGGGGCGCGCGCCCGCCTTAGCTCTCTTTGTAGCGGTATCCGACGCCGTAGAGCGTTTCGATCGCGTCGAACTCGTCCGTGACGGTTCGGAACTTCTTGCGAAGTCGCTTGATGTGGCTGTCGATGGTTCGGTCGTCGACATAGATTTGATCGTCATACGCCGCATCCATCAGTTGATCGCGGCTCTTCACGTAGCCTGGACGTTGCGCCAGCGCTTGCAAGATCAAAAACTCAGTGACCGTCAGCCGCACCGGCTCGCCGTCCCAGGAGCATGCGTGACGGTTGGGATCGAGCATCAGCCGGCCGCGCACGATGACCTTGCGGTCCTCGTCCGGATCGACCGCGGTCGCGTCGCCGCTGTTGACGGCCGCGCGGCGCAAGATCGCTTTGATCCGTTCGCCCAAAAGGCGCTGCGAGAACGGCTTGGTGATGTAGTCGTCGGCGCCGAGGTTGAGGCCCACGACCTCGTCCACTTCGTCGTCTTTCGACGTCAGGAAAATCACCGGAAGGTTGGAGTTCTGCCGCAGGCGGCGCAGCAGCTCCAAGCCGTCCATCCGCGGCATCTTGATGTCAAGGATGGCGAGATCGGGCGGGCTTTCGGTGAGCGCGGAATAGGCCGATGAGCCGTCCGTGTACGTGCGGACGTTGTAGCCCTCGTTCTCCAAGAACATGGAGATGGAAGCCAGAATGTTCTCGTCGTCGTCGACGACCGCGATCGTAGCCACGTGTCTGTTCCCGCGTTTGAATTCAATGGCATGAGGTCCGCAGCCGCTTCGGCGCGATCGCTTCACTCATGTTCCTTCACCGGGTCTTAGAGCGGGACCGGGCACGAGGGCAATCCTTACGGGCTCCGCCGTCGTCGCGAAATCGGGCCCGCAGCGGGCTGGTCGTGCGCCGGTTCGGCCCGGATTCCCGGCGATTGAAACGCTTGGCGAGCCGCCTGGCACACAGACCGACCGCGTGCGGAAAGGCATTGGACGCCCATGCCCCCTGCGAATTAAAACGTTTTCGGAGGCGCTGAACTTAAGACCGTCGCCGATGATCCGTCGCAGCGACTTCGAAGTATCCGACAGTGGCGGCCTCGCTGGATCACCGCGCGGCCGCATCCCACGAATTTCGATCAATCGGAGCCAAAGTATTGCAGCCGGCGGGCGAGCGTTGGATCCGCCGTCCAACGCCGGGGCGCGGTCTGGGTCGCTGCGCCGCCCTTGATTGCGGCGCCGCGTCGGGCTTTCGTGCCGCGCGTGACCGCCAACCTCTACGCCCTCTTCGCAGAACGATTCCGCCCGCGCGCAGAGCGAACCTGTTTCGTCGCCGCCGACGGCGCGACTTGGACGTACGGCGACGTTGACGAATTGTCGGCCCGTTTCGCCGCGATGTTGCGCGCCGCCGGCGTCGCGCCGGGAGACCGGGTCGTGGTCCAAGTCGACAAGTCGGTCGGCGCGGCGGCGCTCTACCTCGGCTGCTTGCGCGCCGGCGCGGCTTATACGCCGCTCAACACCGCTTATACGCCGGATGAGGTCGCCTACTTCCTGGGCGACGCCGAACCCAAGGTGTTCGTGTGCCGGCCGCAAGACCGCGGCGGCCTCGCGCCGATCGCCGAGACAGCCGGCGTCGCCGACGTCTGGGCGCTCGGAATTCAGCCCGGCGCAGACGCCTGGGCGGACGCCCTCGGCCATGCGCCGGACCACGCGGTCGCCGCGGTCGCGTCTGACGACTTGGCCGCGATCTGCTACACCTCCGGCACCACCGGGCGCTCCAAGGGCGCCATGTTGAGTCACGCCAATCTCTCTTCCAACGCTCTGGCGTTGCACAATATTTGGGGTTTCGAAGACGGCGACGTTCTGCTTCACGCCCTGCCGATCTTCCACGTCCACGGCCTGTTCGTGGCTCTGCACACGGCGCTGTTGAACGCCTCGACGATGATTTTTCTGCCGAGCTTCGACGCGCGCGACGTGCGGAAACGGCTGCGCGAGGCGACGATTCTGATGGGCGTGCCGACGTACTACGCGCGGCTGCTTGCAGAGCCGGATTTCGGCGCCGACGACTGCGCCGGAGTCCGGCTGTTCATCTCCGGTTCGGCGCCGTTGACGGCGCAAGCCTCGGATGCGTTTTTCGCCCGCACCGGCCAGCGCATACTCGAGCGCTACGGCATGACGGAAGCCGGCATGATCACGTCGAATCCGCTCGACGGCGACCGTGTCGCCGGCACGGTCGGTTTCGCCCTCCCCGAGGTCGAAGTTCGGGTGTGCGGCGACGACGGTGCCGAACGGCCGCGCGGCGACGTCGGCGTTCTTGAAGTGAAAGGCCCGAATGTCTTCCAGGGCTACTGGCGCATGCCGGAGAAAAACGCGGAGGACTTTCGCGCCGACGGCGGATTCATCACCGGCGATCTTGCGACCATGGACGAATCCGGGCGCGTGGCGATCGTCGGCCGCGCCAAGGACCTGATCATCGCCGGCGGCTACAACATCTATCCAAAAGAGATCGAGGCGGTGCTCGACGCCGTGCCCGGCGTGCGGGAGAGCGCCGTCGTCGGCGTGCCCCACCCCGACATGGGCGAGGGCGTGCTCGCCGCGCTGGTGGCGGACGCGGCGCCGGTGGCCGATGCCGATCTGCAGGCGGCGCTGGACGCCAAGCTCGCCCGATTCAAGCACCCGCGCCGCTTCGCCTGGGTCGACGCCCTGCCCCGCAACGCCATGGGCAAGGTGCAAAAAAACGCCCTCCGCGAACGGTTCAAGGCCGCCTACGCCGCCGCGTCAGCGGGCGAATGAGCCGGCGGCGCTGATGGCCAGACGCAGGCGGCGAGCGTCTTCCTTGAAGACCTGCAGACGGCGGCGGCGTTCGGCGGCTTCCTGCTCGTACGCCAAGGCGTCGGCGGCGGAGAGGCCGGCCGCGTCCAGGCGCGCTTCCACGCGGTCCAAGGCGGCGGCTTCGTCGCGGCGGCGGCGGTCGAGCCGGGCCAAGGTGCGGCGCGCTTCGTCTTCGCGGTCCTCGGCGTCGCGCCGGCGCTGTTCCTCCAGCATCTCGGCGTTGGCGTGGATCACAGCCGTTTCGACCCAGTTCGGCCGTCCGGCGAACAAAGACTTCAGCGGGTTCAGCATCTCGATCTCCTTCGTCCCTGAACGCCGTTCAAGAAATCACGCTGAACGTTGTTCAGGTACCGGGAACGTGGCCTAATGAGTCCCGCTCCACCGACCGAGGCGCCCATGGCCGACCCCGCCGAACTCAGCCCCAAGCAGCGCGAGCGCGAAGCGATGCGCGCCCGGATGCTCGACGAGACTCACAAGCTGCTTCGCGAAGGCGGGCTGGAAGCGGTGAAAGCGCGTGCGATCGCCGACCGAGTCGGCGTCGCCGTCGGCTCGGTCTACTACATGTTCGGCGACCTTGAGACGCTGGTGCGGGAGGTCAACGGCGGCATCTATGACGAACTGATGGAGGCCGGCCGAGGCGCCTTGGACGCTCTTGGGGACCGCGCCGGCAGCGAAAAGCGACTTCTCGCCCTGGCGCGCGCCTATCTGGAGTTCGTGCGCACCCACGCGATCTCCTGGGGCGGTCTGCTCGCCTTCAACCAGCGCCATCTTGCGACGACGCCGGAGTGGTATCTAAAAAAGCAGAACGCGCTCTTGGACCTTATCGGATCCTCGCTGGCCGATCTGCCCGGGGCGTCGGACCCGGCGACGCGCGCCCGCGCCGCCCGCGCCTTGTGGGCCAGCGTGCACGGCATCGTATCGACCAACCTCGGCCGCCTCGGCGACAAGCACGCGTTTGAAAGCGTCTGGGCCCAGATCGAGCTGATCGCCGGCTCTGTGGCCGAGAAACTGGCCGACAACTAGCGCCGGCCGCCCGTGGTTACCGTTGGTTAACCCTTCGCCGGCATACTGGAACAAACGAAGAACATGCATCTATGGGGCGAACGATGAACGATTGGCGCGAAACCCGCTTTCCTCCTCAAGCCGGCGAAGAAGTCTTGGTGCTGGCCGAACACTACGGCCGGCTCGCCGGCTCGTACTACGAAGTGATCTGCCGATACGACCCGGAGACGCGGGATTTCATCCCCATCGACGGCGGTCCGGTCCCGTTGCACCCGCGCGCCTGGGCGCCGATTCCGCAAGTGGCGGATTTCATGATGCCGCGGTGCGAGGCGGCGTGAACTCTTAATGCGCCTCGTCCCAGCTCGGACCGATCCCTGATTCGACCACGAGCGGCACGTCGATACTGACGGCCGGCTCGTGGGCGCTGGACATCACTTTTGACACCAACTCCGCCGTCTTCTCGGCTTCATTCTCCGGGACCTCGAAGACGAGTTCGTCGTGGACCTGGAGCAGCATCTTGGCCTTGAGACCGACGTCCTCCAGCGCCGAGTCCATACGGATCATGGCGCGACGGATGATGTCGGCGGCCGTGCCTTGCAGCGGGGCGTTGATCGCCTGGCGCTCGGCGAACTGGCGCTGGGCCGGATTCTTGGCGTTGATCTCCGGATAGCGGCAGCGGCGCCCGAACAGGGTTTCGACGTAGCCGTGCTCGCGGCAGTAGGTCTTCATCCGCTCCATGTATTCTTTGATGCCTGGAAACTTCTCAAAATAGGCTTCGATATAGGCGGCCGCCTCGGACCGTTCGATGCCGAGCTGGTTGGCGAGCCCGAACGCCGAGATGCCGTAGATGATGCCGAAGTTGATCGCCTTGGCCCGTCGCCGCGTCGCCGCGTCCATGCCCTCGATCGGCACGCCGAACATTTCCGAGGCCGTCATCGCGTGGATGTCGAGGCCGTCGGCGAACGCCTGCTTCAGCGACTCCATGTCGGCGTAGTGGGCGAGCAAACGCAATTCGATCTGGGAATAGTCCGCCGCCATCAGCACGTGCCCGGACTCGGCGACGAAGGCGGTGCGAATCTTGCGCCCCTCCTCGGTCCGGATCGGAATGTTCTGCAAGTTGGGGTCGGATGAGGACAGCCGCCCGGTCGTCGTCGCGGCGAGGGCGAAACTGGTGTGCACGCGGCCGGTGCGGGGACTGATCGCGTCCTTGAGAGCGTCGGCGTAGGTCGACTTCAGCTTCGAGAATTGGCGCCAATTGAGGATCGTTTGCGGCAGGTCGTGGCCTTGCGCGGCGAGGTCCTCCATCACCTTCACGTCGGTCGACCAGGCCCCGGTCTTGGTTTTCTTGCCGCCGGGCAGCCCCATCTCGCCGAACAGCACCTCGCCGATCTGCTTCGGCGAACCGAGGTTGAAGTCGCGGCCGGCCTGTTCTTTGGCGAGATCCGAATATTCGGCGATCTTTTGCGCGAAATCGGACGACAGGCGCGCCAGCACGTCCTTGTCGACCTTGACGCCGCGGTTCTCCATGCGCGCCAGCACGGCGGGCAACGGCCGTTCGAGCGTCTCATAGACTGTGATCTTGCCGGAGGTCTGCAGTTCCGGCTTGAGTTTCTCCCACAGCCGCAGCGTCACGTCGGCGTCTTCCGCGGCGTACTCGGTCGCCCTGTCGAGCGCGACCTTGTCGAACGAAACCTGGTTTTTCCCGGTTCCCGCCACCTCCTTGAACGAAATGCAGGTGTGGCCGAGCAGCCGTTCGGAAAGCTCGTCCATGCCGTGGCCGCGAAGACCCGCGGCGACAACGTAGGAGATCAACATGGTGTCGTCGTAGGGCGACAGCTGAACCCCGTAGCGGTCGAAGACGGCGATGTCGTACTTGAGATTCTGACCGATCTTAAGCACCGACGGGTCTTCGAACAGCGGCTTCACGGCGGAGATCGCGTCGTCGAACGGTATCTGCTCCGGCGCCTTCTCCCCCATCAGGTCGTCGGACCCGGTGTGGCCGAGCGGCACGTAGCAGGCGTCGTTGGGCCCCAGCGCCAGAGATAGGCCGACGAGATTCGCGTTCGCCGAGTCGAGCGCGTCGGTTTCGCAATCGACGGCGACGACCCCGGCGGCGGTCGCGCGCGCGACCCAAGCCTCAAGATCCGTCAGCGAGGTGACGCAATCGTATTTTGAACGATCGACGCCGGTCTCCGCCGCGGCTTCGTTGGAAGACGCCGACCGGCCGGTCACGCCCTCTTCGATTCGCCGCGTAAGGGTGCGGAACTCCATTTCCTTGAGAAACGCGAGCAACGGGTCCGGGTCCGGTTCGGCGACGCCGAACTCGTCGAGGTGATGCTCGACCGGAACGTCGACCTTGAGGGTCACAAGTTCTTTGGAGATACGCGCCGCGTCGGCGAACTCGATCAGATTTTCACGCCGCTTGGTCTGCTTGATCGTGCCGGCGTTTTCGAGAACGCCGTCGAGCGAACCGAATTCCTCAAGCAGCTGCAGCGCCGTCTTGGGTCCGATGCCGGGAACGCCGGGCACATTGTCGACCGAGTCGCCGGTCAGCGCCTGAATCTCGATCACCTTTTCCGGCGGCACGCCGAACTTCTCGACCACGCCGTCGCGGTCGATGCGCTTGTTCTTCATGGTGTCGAGCATGATCACCTTGTCGGTGACAAGCTGCATCAGGTCCTTGTCGGACGAGATGATGAACACCTCGGCGCCCTTCGCTTCCGCCTGCCGGGCGTAGGTGGCGATGAGGTCGTCGGCTTCGTAGTTCTCCAATTCGACCGACGGCAAGCCGAACGCCTTGGTCGCTTCGCGCACGAGCGGGAACTGCGGCAGCAGGTCTTCCGGCGCCGGCGGCCGGTGGGCCTTGTACTCCGCATACATGTCGTTGCGAAACGACTTGCCCGAATGGTCGAAGATCACCGCGAGATGCGTCGGCTCCTCGTCGCCCGACACATCTTCAAGCAACTTGTAGAGCATGTTGCAAAAGCCCGAGACCGCGCCGACCGGCAACCCGTCGGACTTGCGCGTCAGGGGCGGCAGGGCATGGTAGGCGCGAAAGATGTAGCCCGACCCGTCGATCAGATAGACGCGGCTGTCGGGGCCGACGGGGGCGGATTTGGCCAAGGGATCGCTCGCTCGTGAATTTCTGGAGAAGACTTAGACGCGGCGACCCGGAACGGGCAAGCGAAGCCCGTCCGACGCGATGGCGGATGGCGGTGTTCGGCGTGCTGGCGGCAACCGCGTTCGTCCTAATCGCGCGGGACCCGGGGCCCGAGAGCGGCAGTAAGCGGCCAGTTTGGCATGCGTGGAACGACCCGTTCGCCGGTGCGCGTCTCAGCCAAGACGAAATCGACCGGCTTAGCGAAGACGTTGATGCGGCGCTGGCTGAGGAACGATGGGCGGACGCGGCGAAGGGTTTGGAGAAAATCGCGGAGGACCCGGGCCGCGGCATGAGGCTGTCGAACGCGGCCTATGTGTGGCTGATGGCCGGTGACGTGAGGCGGGCGCAGCGCGACTACGACCGGTTCGTCAGATATCGCGCCTCCCGGAACACGCAGACCTCCGAATTGAACGGCGAACCCCTTGCATTTGACGAAATTTTGGACGCCGACTTTCTGACAGAAAAGGCCGCCGCGCTGGCTGTACAAAATCGCAAGGATCGCGCCTCGCGGGCCCTGCGCCAGGCCGAGAGCGTGCTTTCGAATTTATCGTTGGTGAATCAGGCATTCAGTGCCGAATGGAGGATTCTGATCGCCGCAGGCTATTTGGACATAGATGAACCGGCGAACGCCCTGCGCGTCGCCGAAACGGCGCTGTCGCTCATCGACGACCTGGAAAGCATCATGGATGACGAATTTGAGCGAACCACGGTCAACAACAACAGCGCTTGGGATCGAACGGTAGAAATCGCGACCTACGATCTCCAACGCGCTCAGTCCTGGACGATAGTCGCGTTCGCCCGACATGCGTTGGGAGATGGGGCCTGGCGAGAGGCCGCCGCCACAGCACGGTTCAAACTCAAAACCGCTCAAACGCACCCAGAATTGCAAACCTACGCCGACTCGCAGCTCGCTGCGCTTAGCGCCTTGATCGACTGACCGTTTCGCGGATGATCACGACCATGACCCAAACCGTCCTGCTGTCCGCCTTCGCTCTTCTCGCCGCCTCCGGCGCGGACACGCGCGGGCCGGGGACGATCTCCTCGCACGAACTGCCGGCGCTGAACTGCTCGCAATCCGAGACGTTCGTCGAGCGCAAGGACGGCGAGCGCCAGACCGTCGTGCGCTGCTGGACCAAGGACGACGACGACACCCAGGCGTGGCGCGACGCGTCCATGGGAGGCGGCTACCGCTCCATCGCCCTGACTTTCGCCGACGCCGCCGAAGCGCCTCTGGCGCTGACCAGCTGCCGCATCACGTCGACGCTGACGTTCGGCTCCGGCGACGCCACGACGGTGCGCGTCGGCCTGGTGTGCGCCGGCGGCGCGACCTAGGCGAACAGGAGCGGCGTCAGAATCGCCGCCGCGGCGGTGATCAGCACGATCCCGATCAGATTCAGCCTGAAGCCGGCCTGCACCATGTCGCCGATAGCGACGTGGCCGGAACCGTAGACGATCGCGTTCGGCGCCGTCGCCACCGGCAGCATGAACGCGAACGAGCCGGCCAGCGCGGCGGGCGCCGCGAGCATGACCGGGTTGATGTCGCCGGCCCCCGCGAGCGCCAAAATCACCGGCATGAACGCCGTCACCGTCGCGACGTTTGACGTGAGCTCGGTCAAAAAGATGATCACCAGCACCAGCGCCAGCACGATGAACACGACCGGCAGCGCCGTCAGCCCGCCCATCAGGCCGCCGATCCATTCCGCGAGCCCGGTCTTGTTGATCGCCGCGGCGAGGCTCAAGCCGCCGCCGAACAGCAACAGCACGCCCCAGGGGATGCGCACCGCGGTCTCCCAATCCAACAGCGCCCGTCCCTTCCCGCTCTCGCCGCCGGCGGGAACGAGAAACATGGCGACCGCGCCGGCGACCGCGATGGTGGCGTCGAGCTGCGAGCCGACGATGGCTTGAAGGTGCGGAATTTCGAGCACGCCGATGACGAATGAATTGGAGATCCAAAACACCGCGACGGCCCCGAAGACCAGGGCGGTGCGGATCTCCGGGGTCGTGATCCGGCCCAGCGCGGCCAAGGCCGTGCGCACCTGTTCCGCGCCCGCCGCCGCCGGCCGCGCCGCGTCGACCGGAAACGCCCAGCGCGTGAGCGCGTACCAGGACGCCGGAATCATCACGGCCGCCACCGGCAGGCCGAGCGCCATCCAATGGACGAAGGAGATGTCGCGGCCGGCGTCGGCGAGAAACTGCATCGCAATCAAGTTGGTCGGCGTGCCGACCGGCGTCGCGACGCCGCCGATGGAGGCCGCGTAGGCGACGCCGAGAAGAAGCGCCAGGGTGAACGGCCCGCGCATGCCGTCGTCGCCCGCCTCGGCGTGGGCGACCGACAAGGCGATCGGAATCATCATCAAGGTCGTCGCCGTGTTCGAGATCCACATCGACAACAAGGCGGCGGCGATCATGAACCCGAGGATCAGCATTCGCGGCCGGCCGCCGGCGCGGACGACGATGTTGAGGGCGATGCGCTCATGCAGATTCCAGCGTTCCAGCGCCACCGCGATGATGAAGCCGCCCATGAGCAGGAGTACGATCTGGCTGGCGTAGGGCGCGCCCGCCTCTTTCGTGGACAGGACGCCAGTCAGCGGCAGGACCACGAGCGGCAGCAGCGACGTCGCCGGGATCGGGATCGCCTCGGTCGCCCACCAGATCGCCATCACGAGACCGAGCGAGGCGACGATCCAGCCGTCGCGGCCGAGCGCTTCCGGGTGCGGGAAGAGTTGCAGGGCGAGAGCCGCGACGACGCCGAGAACCAGCCCGACGCGTCGAACCGTACGGGCCGTCGGCGCGCTCGGGTCCGGTCGAGTCACGCGGCGCCGGGGTCGGCCGTCGAACCGCGGCGGACGAATCGGCGGTCGCAATAGCCGCACTCGACGAAGTCTTCGTCGCCGAGTTCGTACCAGACTTTGGGATGCCCGAGCGCGCCGCCGCCGCCGTCGCACGCGACGCGGCGGCCGTCGACGGCGATCACTTCAGGCGGATCGAGCGGACTGCGCTGCGCGCCGTCGGTCATGTCGAGCCCCGCATTGCCACGTGAAAGCGGTCGGCATACCTATGGCGGCCCGCCCGACCCGTCAATCGGAACGCCGCCTGCGAGGCCCTGCTCGTGCCCGACCTGCCCGATCCCGACGCCGCGATCAGCGTCCGCGCGCTTGAGAAAGTCTACGCCGGCTCGAAGAAATCGCCGCCGAAACGGGCCCTGAAGGGCGTCGATCTCGACGTGCCGAAGGGATCGATCTTCGGCCTCCTGGGCCCGAACGGCGCCGGAAAGTCGACGTTCATCAACATTCTGGCCGGACTTGTGAAAAAGACCTCGGGCAAAGCGCGGCTGTGGGGTCTCGACATCGACAAGGACCCGCGCCGGTCGCGCGCGGCGATCGGCGTCGTGCCGCAAGAAATCAACATGGACCCCTTCTTCACGCCGCGCGAAAGCTTGGAATTCATGGCCGGATTCTACGGCGTGCCCGCGAAGGAACGACGCACGGAAGAAATCCTTGGCGCCATGGGCCTCCTGGACAAAGCCGATTCCTACGTCCGTCAGCTTTCCGGCGGCATGAAGCGGCGGCTGCTGGTCGCCAAGGCGCTGGTCCACAATCCGCCGATCTTGATCCTCGACGAACCCACGGCGGGCGTCGACATCGAGCTGCGGCGTCAAATGTGGAATTACGTCGGCGAACTCCACGCCGCCGGCACGACGATCGTGCTGACCACGCACTACCTCGAAGAAGCGCAGGAACTCTGCGACCGCATCGCGATCATCGATCAGGGCCGCGTGATCGCCGACGAAACCAAGTCTACCCTGCTCGCCCGCCTCGATCGCAAGACCCTGGTGATCGAACCGGCCGAGCCCCTGGCCGCGCCGCCGGACACGCTTGGCGGTTTCGACGCGGTGCGCCGCGACGACGGAGCGATCGCGATTTCTTACCGCGCCGGCGCCCAGTCGGTCGCCGAAATCATTGAAAAGTACCGCGCTTCCGGCGCCCGCATCGGCGACCTGCGAACCGAAGAGCCGGACCTCGAGGACGTGTTCCTCGCCCTCACCTATTCGCGCGCCGAACGCGACGCTGAGGGTTAAAGGTCCGGGCTGTCGAGACGTCCGAGATCGTTGGCGTCGATGATTTCGCGCACGCTGGCCGCGAACGTCGCGCCGTCGGCGGCGAACGGGGCGACATGCGGTGCCAGATAGGCCCCCGTCACCAACGCCGACGTCGCTCGGGCGCCGGCGCGGGCGTTGCGAAACGCCGCGAAGGCGCGGTGCGAATTCAACACCTCGAAGTAGTCCGCGACCGAGGCGGCTAGGTCCGGGAAGTGCGACGGCCCGCCTTCGTCGCCCTCCGGCCGCCGGCCGTAGAGCGCGTTCGCCTCCCGAGCGGCTGACGATGTTCCCCACCCCGTCGTGAACGCGGCTTGCGCGACCGCGAGCGAGACCGGCGTCACGTCGATGCGGCGCAGCAATTCCTCAAGGTCGTCGTAGTCGCCGCCGTACTTGCGGGCGAGCACGTCGCGGCGAGCCTGATCGCGCAAGCTGAGTTCGCGGCCGGCGTTGTCGGCGGCGAGGAAGGCCTCGACTTCCGCGCGCTCGGCCGCGATTAGGGCGTTCTCCGCCCGCACGATCGGCGCAATCGTGTCGATGAAGAGCCGTTTGCGACGCTCGGCGTCGGTGATCTCGTCCCAATCCTGAGGCAGCCGCGCGGCGTAGATCGGCAGACCCGGCGCCGCGAGCGTCGACTCCAATTCCGCCACCGTGAACGGCATGAAGGTCGGCACGGCGACCGGCGCCGCGACGCGGGCGATGATCACCAGCGCCGCCGCCGCCGCGGTCAAGGCGCCGGCGACGGCGGTCAGGCGCAGAGGGCTCAGCGACGGCTCGTCGTCCGCGCCGGACCCTTCGACAACGCCGAGCGCACGCGCGGCAAACGGGGTCGTCCAGCCCTGCGCGACCAGTGAAACCCCGACGACGATGAAGGCGACGGAAAAGTAGAGGTTGGCGTTCGGCGCGCCGAGGGCGGCGGGCACGAGACCGAGAAAAATCGGCGTTGCGCCGCGCAGGCCCACCCAGGACGCGAACAGACGCTCGTTGAAGGTGAACTTGAACGGCGCCAAAGCGGCGAACGTGGCGATCGGCCGCGCGACGAGAATCAACACCGCCGCGACCGCGACCGCCGGCCCGAAGATCGCCGCGACATGCGACGGGGCGACAAGCAGTCCAAGGGTGAGGAACAACGCCAACTGCGCCAGCCAGGCGAAGCCGTCCAACGTTCGGGCCTCGGACTCGACGACGCCGCGTTCGGTGCGCGCCTGCAGGATTCCGCACAAGTAGACGGCGACGAACCCCGACGCGCCGATGCGTTGCGCGACCGCGAAGGCGAACAGACCGCCGGCGAGCGTCAACACCGGGCGCAATCCCGCCGCCAGCCGCAGGCGCGGCTTGGCCTCGCGCAACAGCCAGCCTGACGCGATTCCGATCGCAACGCCGCCGATCCCCTGCCACAGAAACAAGCCCAACAGCCCCAACGGCCCCGCCGCCTCCCCGCGCGCCAAGGCGCCGGCGAGACTGAACGTCAAAAACACCGCCGCCGGATCGTTCAGCCCGCTCTCGGTCTCCAGCGTCGCCGCCAGCCGTTGTTTCACCGGCGCCTCGGACCGCGACAGCAGGGAGAACACGGCCGCCGCGTCGGTCGACGACACCACCGCCCCGATCAGCAGCGATTCCGCCCAGCCGATGCCGAACGCCACCTTGGCCGCCAGCGCCGTCAGTCCGGCGGTGCCGAACACCCCGAACGTCGCCAACGACAAGCCCGGCCTCAAGCCGGCCGCGAGAGTCTCCGGCCGGGTGCGCAGTCCGCCGTCAAGGAGGATGATCGCCAGGGCCCCTGAAGCGCCGGCGAAAGCGAGATCATGGTTGTTGAGCACGATGCCGCCCGGCCCCTCCGGCCCCGCCAGCACGCCGACGGCCAGGAACACCAGCAGCAAAGGCGCGCCGAGCCGTTCGCCCGCCGCCGCTGCGGCGAGCGCGACCAACACCAGGCCCGAAAGCGACAGAATGATATGTGCGCCGACGTCCATGCCGACTGCATAGCTTCCGACCGCGACGCAATAAAGTCGCCGCCGCCGCCGCGCTGTCGGTCATGCACAAGCGAGGCTCGCCGTCGCCGCTGATTGCCTGCCCTGACGCTTTCCCTTAGGTTCCGCGCGCGCCGCACCCGTAGCTCAGTTGGATAGAGCGCTGCCCTCCGAAGGCAGAGGTCACAGGTTCGAATCCTGTCGGGTGCGCCAGCGATTCGATGAATCGCCGAAACCCGCTCGGCGCCTGCGCGCACGACGCACGCGCGATGCTGGCGTGGCGAGCAAAAGGCGCTGTCCCCGGGGGCCGGGTTCGAGACCTCGATCCTGGCCGACCTCCCGATCGGTTCGTATCGGCGCTCTTGCGCCGTTCGTGCGACCTAATTCTCAAGGCGACCCGTGGCGTCACGATCGCGGTCGTAACGCCTGGCGAGCGGAAACGGCGGCAACCAAGACTCGCGACGCTCAACCCAGCTTTCGTAGGTCGGCGTCAGCTGGTCAGGGGCATCCAGGGATCCCAAGTTCACTTCGATTTCGTCTGCGCTGCGCCCAAAAACCGTCGAGCCGCAGCGGGAACAGAAACACCGCCCGGCGTAGTCGCGAGTTTCGCCTTTGATCGTCACCGCATCCTGAGGGAACACCGCGGACGCGTGAAACAGGGCCCCATGATGCTTGCGGCAGTCGAGGCAATGACAAAGCCCGACCCGGTACGGCCGTCCCGACGCCACGATTCGCACGTCGCCGCACAAGCAACCGCCGGTGAATCGGTCCATGCTGCGTCTCCTCTTCGGTCAGTCAAACGGTCGGGTGGTCAAAGTCGAACGATGTCGAACATCCTTGAAGGATGCGCCAGCCAATTCGACTCCCCCGCCCGTTCAGCCGCGGATCGCCGAACGCGATGGACATTCAGGAAGACAAACTCGACGGCCCCGAAATTCAGGCGCTGCTCGCACTCCATCTCAAGGACATGCGCGAGAATTCGCCGCCCGGAAGCGTTCATGCGCTCGATCTGTCCGAGTTGGCGGCGCCGGACGTCGCCGTCTGGTCGGCTTGGAACGGCACGACGCTGCTCGGCTGCGCCGCTTTGAAAGCGCTGGGGCCGAACCGGGGAGAACTCAAGTCGATGCGCACCGCCCCCGCGCACGTCCGCCAAGGCGTCGCCGGCGCGTTGCTCGAACATGTTTTGGCGGTCGCCCGGTCCCGCGGCTACGTCAAAATCAGCCTTGAAACCGGCGGCGGCCCGGCGTTCGAACCGGCGCTCGCGTTCTACCGCCGCCGGGGCTTCCAGGACGGCCCGGCTTTCGGCGGCTACGCGGCCACGGACTTCAATCGGTTCCTGCATTTGGATCTTTGAGTCGTCAGATCGCGGGAGCGCGCCTCCCTTCGCCGCGGCGTCTGCGCGCCCGAACACAAAGCGCTTGCCGGGACACCGAAGCGGCGCCTAACTCGCGCGGTTCTTTCTTGCGGGGGTCGGGGCGCATCGATGGAAAACCTTCTTCAGCCGCTCGTCATGGTGAGCGACTTCTTGTGGGGCGGCGAATGGAACGGGACGCGCATCGTCCCCTTCATGGGACCAGTGGCATATGCGCTGCTGGGGGCCGGCCTCTATTTCATGGTCGGCACGGGATTTCGTCCGCTGCGTCGCCTCGGCCCCGCCTTCGGCGAACTGTTCGCCGGGCGCAAAGCCCGCGGCGCCGGTGAAATAACGCCGTGGCAAGCTCTGTCGACGGCTCTGTCGGGCCAGGTCGGCACCGGCAACCTCGCCGGCGTCGCCACGGCGATCACGCTGGGCGGTCCCGGCGCGATCTTCTGGATGTGGATCACGGCGCTCTTCGGCATGGCCGCGGCGTTTGCGGAGAGTTCGCTCGCGGTGCGATTCCGGGAGCGGCATCCGAACGGCCACTACCACGGCGGCCCGATGTACTACATCAAGAACGGGCTGGGTAAGAACTGGACGTGGCTCGCCGTCCTCTTTTGCATCGGCACCTTGATGTCCGCCACCGCCACCGGCGGCATGATTCAATCCAATTCGATCACGCAAGCGGTTGTCGAAACCGCGTCGCGCTCCGGTTACGCCTTGCCGAACTGGGTGGTCGGCGGCGTCATCGCGGTGCTGACGTTCGCGGTCATCATCGGCGGGATCAAGTCGATCGGTTCGGTCGCCGGCAAAGTCGTGCCGTTTATGGCGCTCGCCTACGTCATCGCCGCGCTGATCGTGCTCGGCATGAATGTTCAATACATCGGCGGCGCCTTCATGCTGATCTTCAAATCGGCGTTCGGATTCGAACAGGCGTGGGGCGGCGTCGCCGGCTACAGCGTATTGGCGGCGGTGCGCTACGGCGTCGCGCGCGGTCTGTTCTCGAACGAAGCCGGGCAAGGCTCGGCGCCGATCGCCCATGCCGCGGCGCAAACGGACAACCCCGTGCGCCAAGGCGAAATCGCCATGCTTGGCGTGTTCATCGACACGATCGTGATCTGCACCATGACGGCGCTCGTGATCCTGGTGATCGGCTCGCACGCGGCGGACGAAGGCGGTATCTTGTTCGACCGTTGGATGGGCGCCGGCCTTGAGGCGTCCGCCATCACCACGGCCGCCTACGCCAACGGCATTCAGTTCGGGCAGTGGATCGTCACGTTCTCAATCGCTCTGTTCGCGTTCACGACGATCATCGGCTGGTCCTACTATGCGGAGTCGGCGATCACCTTCCTGGTCGGGGACTGGGCGGCGCGGCCGTTTCGATTCGTCTGGGTGGCGGTCGTCTTCGTCGGCGCGTTGCAGCCGGTGGACTTCATTTGGCGGCTCGGCGACTTCGCCAACGCGTCGATGCTGTTCCCGAACGTGATCGCGATTCTGCTCCTGTCGGGGGTGGTGTTCTCGATGGCGCGCATGGCCGACAAGAACGGCCTTGACTCGGTGGCCATGGCGAAGCCGGAAGCGCCGGAGCCGGCGTCCGACTAGACGCCTGGTGAACCCCACGGCGAACGGGTGCGGGCGGCTTCGGCCGCCCGTTTCCTATTCCAGATGAACGTCCGGGCCGGAATCGTTCGACGCGTCGGCGTCGAACCGCCCGCCGCCGCCGCGGCCGTCCCGACCGCGACGGTGCGGCCGATCACGATCGTCGCGGTCACGCGCGCCACGGTCGCGGCGCGCATCGACGACGACCGCAACCGGCGCGGCCGGCGCCGGCGCATAGTCGGCGGGAATGTGGGACGAGAGGATCACATAGACCTTCGGCGCCCGCGCGTCGTCGCCGAGAAGCTCCGGCGTTTCACAGGCGCAGCCTGGCGCGAGGGCCAAGGCCAAGGGAGCGATCAAGGAAATCATGGTGTCAGGATCGCGCCGACCGAAGCGCGATCAAGTATGAGACGCAGTTAACGCGTCGCGGCGATCAGGCGACGCCGATCCGCGGCGCCCCGCCTTCTTGGGCGTGCGACGGCCCGAACGCACGGTCGAGGGTCTTGGTCGAGTCCTGCGCCAGGACGATCGCCTGGCTCAAGAGATCAAGGATCTTGGTGTTGTTCGACATCACGTGAAACGCCTCCGGACGATCATCCGTGGCGATTTTCACGCAGCGCTTCAACACGTCGCTCCGCAACACGTTGAGTATGTCTTCAAGCCTGAATCCGCTTGGATTTTCATCCGATTGCAGAAAGCGGGTCATATCGGCCTCCCAGACGTTCCACCGCGTCCAAGAAACCACAGCCCGGGTTAAGAACGCTTGAAACACAACCGATTCGTTCGCCGAATTGGGGCTGCAGGGCTTAGGGTTAATGATATGTTGATTGGCAGGCGGCCGACGACGTTGGGCCGGGGGACCACACAAGGGGCGGACATGTTCGAGATCAAATGGGGGACGCTCGTTGCGACGACGATCGCGGCGAGCCTTGCAGCCGGTTGCGTGGCGACGAAACCGTCGTTTCCGGGACCGCGCACGGTCAACACCAAGACCATGAAGTTCTTCGGCACCGACGCGAGCCGCCGCTACATCATGACGGCGGAGCGCCTGGATGGCGGCAGCCCGACCGGCCGCATCACTTGCGCCGAACCGAGTCCCGACGTGGCGGTGGCGACATCGGAAGCGATTTCGGCCGCCCTGAGCGGATCCGGCTCATCGGGCAGCGGCGCGGAAGGTCAGGGCGAAGGCAGCTTTTCTCACAGCGTCGCCCAATCGGTCGCCGAACTCGGCCAACGGGCGGTCACGGTTCAGCTGCTGCGGGACGCGCTGTACCGGGCGTGCGAAGCCTACGCCAACGGCGCGATCGACGACGGCATGTACGCCGTGCTGCTGTCACGCATGGACGACCTGATGGTGACATTGCTGACCGCGGAGTCGATGTCGGGCGCCATTTCCAGCTCGTCCGCGGCGATCGCGGCCGGGGCCGTCATGGCCGGCGGCGAAGGCGGCGCCGGCGGCGGCGGCTTGGAAGGCGCAGTTGCGGGCCATACGACCGGGGCCACCGGGGCCGTGCAATCGGTCGGCAGCGACTTCGTCGAAATGCATAAGAATTTCCTGTCCGATCCCAACTCGGGCACCGGCGTGCTTGCGGTCGCTTGCATCGCGGCGCTTTCCGACAACAACAACCGCGACACGGCGCTGTTCGAGAAGTGCATGCGGTTCATGGACATCACCAACGACGCGGTGGCCGGACAAAACGCCGCGTACTTGAGCCGCGGCGGCGGTTGACCCGACGTCGTCGCCGATCTCATCGCGGGGCGGCCTTCGGGCCGCCCCGCTTGATTTGCGGGAGCCGGCGGCGAAACTTGCGCCCGACACCACACGGGAGCCGCACATGACCACACGGATCGGCGCCGCGGCGGCGGCGGAGAAGCTTGACGGGTGGTCGGCCGTCGACGGGCGCGACGCCATTTCACGCCGGTTCACCTTTCCGGACTTCAACGCCGCGTTCGGGTTCATGACCCGGGTCGCGCTCAAGGCCGACCAAGCGGACCATCATCCTGAATGGTTCAACGTCTACAA
>JAJFFL010000273.1 GCA_021776705.1 Alphaproteobacteria bacterium | reverse complement strand
CTTTTGTGATTATTACTCTGATGGGGGCGTTTTGCTTGTCCGCCTTGGCGTGAAACACGGTCACGGGCGTCGGCGCCGACGTCGGCGCGGCCGGCCGCGGCATCGAGAAGGCGGCGGACAAGACCGAAGAAGCAATCGACTAGGCGGTCGCCGGCGTCGCCGTCGCGGCGACGCCGGGGCCTTTCCAAGGCTGGCCCGCGTCGATAGGGTCCGCGCCCGTTTTGATGCCGCCCGCTGGGCGGCGGGGGATGAGGGGCGGAAATGCCGGAATCACGCGTGGTCATCGTGACGGGCGCGGCGCGCGGAATCGGGCGCGCCTGCGCGCGCCGTTTCGCGGACGACGGGTGCCACGTCGTCGTCGCCGACGTCGAGGAGGAGGCGGGCGCCCAGACCGCGGAAGAGATTTCCGGCAAGAACGGCGGCGCCTTGTACGTGAAGTGCGATGTCGGCGACCGCCTCGACGTCCACAATCTGATCGCCGAGACGCTCGCCGCATACGGCCGGCTCGACGTGCTGATCAACAACGCCGGAATCGTCGCGCCGGGCGACATCCTGACGCTCGACGAATCCGACTTCGACCGTGTCTTGCGGGTCAACCTCAAGGGCGCCTTCGTCGCCGCCCAAGCCGCGGCGCGCCAGATGATCTCGCAAATCGAAGCCGACGAAGATCGGCGCGCCGACGTGCTCAAGCGCTACGCGATCGTCAACATGTCGTCGATCAACGGCGAGGTCGCGATCGCGAACCAGCTCGCCTACGTGTGTTCCAAAAGCGCGCTGCTCGGCCTCACCCGCGCCATGGCGCTGACGCTCGCGCCCAAAGGCGTGCGGGTCAACGCCATCGGGCCTGGCAGCGTGTCGACCGACATGTTGAAGGCGGTCAGCGACAGTCCGGAACTGCAGCAAATGCTGATGTCGCGGACGCCCTTGGGTCGGATCGGCGACGCCGACGAGATCGCGTCGGTCGCGGCGTTCCTCGCCGGACCTGACGCGAGCTACATCACCGGCCAATGCGTTTTCGTCGACGGCGGGCGCTTGGCGTTGAACACGGTGATGCCCGCCGACTGACGCACCGAGCGTCGTGGTCAGGGCTTTTCGTCGCCGTCCTTTTCCGCGTCGCCGCCGTCGGTGGGGAAGTTGGCGAACACCGCGTCGGCGTCGACCGGCCGGCGGCGCCGCGGATCTTCGGGCTCGGCTTCCGGCTCCGCCAGTGATTCGGCCACCGGCTTCAGGCTTTCGCCTTCGTCGACGATGCCGGCGGCCTCGTCGGCTTTGCGCTTTTTCTTCGCCGCCTTGAGAACCGCGTCGTCGAGTTCGATCTGGCTGCACAGGCCGAGGGCCACCGGGTCTTCCGCCGAAATGTTCGAGGCGTTCCAATGGCTGCGGTCGCGCACCGCCTGGATCGTCGTCTTGGTGGTGCCGATCAAGCGCGAGATCTGCCCGTCGGTCAGCTCCGGGTGGTTCTTGACCAGCCAGGCGATCGCGTTGGGTCGTTCCTGGCGGCGCGACAACGGCGTGTAACGCGGCCCGGTGCGCTTGGTCTGCATTTTCTCTTCGTGCTTGGATTTCTTGGCGACCATGCGGTAGGCGGAACTCTTCTCCGCCTTTTCAATTTCTTCGCGTGTCAGCTGATCGTTGGCGATCGGATCGGCGCCGCGGACCCCGGCGGCGACGTCGCCGTCGGCGATGCCGCGCACTTCGAGCGGATGCAGGCCGCAAAACTCCGCGATCTGATCAAACGTCAGCGACGTGTTGTCGATGAGCCATACGGCGGTGGCCTTGGGCATCAGGATTTCAGTCATGACGACCTCCAGAATGCAAAAAGCCCGGCGCGCGGGCCGGGCTGGGGTTCCCACGGCGGCGGATCACAAAAACACGCTCGATCACACCGTCTTTGCGGGCGATATAATCCCTTTGGCTCAAAAACGAAACCGGTTCGTCAGGGAACCAGAAGGATTTTTCCCGCGTGATCGCCGGATTCAAGGCGGCGATGGGCTTGCGCGGCCTGGTCCAAGGGAAAGACGCTGTCGATCACAGGGGCCAATCGGCCGGCTTCGATCCACGGCCAGACGGCCGCCCGAACCGCGGCGGCGATGCGCGCTTTATCCGCGTCCGGGCGCGCCCGCAACGTCGACCCGGTCAAGGTCAGTCGCTTGAGCATGATCTTCGACAGATTGATCTCGGCTTTCGCCCCGTCGAGAAACGCGATCTGGACCAGCCGGCCGTCCGGCTTCAAGGCGGTGAGATTGCGCGCCGTGTATCCGCCGCCAACCATGTCGAGAATTACGTCGGCGCCACCGTCGGCCTTGACCGCCTCAAGAAAATCTTCCGTGCGGTAATTGATCGCTCGGGCCGCGCCAAGGCTCTCGCAGACGGCGCATTTCTCCTCCGACCCGGCGGTGGCCAACACACGGGCGCCGTGAGCCGCCGCCATCTGGATCGCCGTCGTGCCGATGCCGCTCGCGCCGCCGTGGACCAGAAAGGTTTCGCCGGCCTGAAGACCGCCGCGCTCGAACACATTGGTCCAAACCGTGAAGACGGTCTCCGGCAGGCCGGCGGAGTCGCGAAGACTCACGCGCGCCGGCGCCGGCAAGACGGATCCGTTGTCGGCGACCGCGAATTCGGCGTAGCCGCCGCCCGGCAAGAGCGCGCACACGGCGTCGCCGACCGCGAGGCCGGTCGCGTTCGGCCCAAGCGCGGCGACGTGGCCGGAGACTTCGAGGCCGAGCGTCTCGGGCGCGCCGGGCGGCGGCGGATAGCGTCCCTCGCGTTGCACCAAGTCGGGCCGGTTGACTCCCGCCGCCACGACCTTGATCAGAACGCCGGCCGGCCCGAGGGCAGGCAGCGGCGATTGCACCAATTCCAGGACGTCGGGGCCGCCGGGCTCACGGGCGCGCACGGCGCGGGTGGTGTTCGGCGGTGAGGTGTTCACATCGATTCCCGGGTCGTTCGGCGCTATAGTCGCCGCACGAGTTTGACGTCGCGCGGAGGAGGCGATCGATGTTCGACGAGGAAGGCCGCCCCGTCCAGGTTCCGGTAGCGCTCGGCGACCGCCTGGACGACTTGTCCGAGGGAGATATGGAGGAACGGCTCGATGCGCTTCGCGCCGAGATCGATCGCGTTAACGCTGAACTGAACAAGAAGCGCGCCGGCCGCCTGGCTGCGGAAGCTGTGTTCGGCAAGCAGTAGAATCGCGGCTTTTGGCAAGCGCATTGCAGGTAAGGCCGGGAATGAGGATCAAGACGCGCGCGGAGATTACGATGCGCGTCCGACAGGATGGGTGAGACATGGAGCCGATGGCCATCAGACCGGCGGATTTCGCCCGCTCGGACCTTTTTGAACGGACGTTCGCCGAGGGCATGGATCTGGTCGAGGAAGCCGCGGCCTATCTTGAAGGTCCAGGCCGCGAGATCGCCCGCACCTTGTCGCGCGAAGGCGCGCTCGCCTACGCCGGAGAAAGCATGCGGTTGACCACGCGGTTGATGCAGGTCGCCTCTTGGCTGCTCGTGCATCAAAAGGTCCGAGAAGGTGAAATGAGCGACGACCAAGCGCGCGAGGACCGTTACCGCTTGTCCGAACTGCCTTCCGACGCCCGCGTGTCCCTGGAAGGCCGGGGCGAATTGCCCGGCGCCATGCTGGATCTCATGGATCGTACGGACCGGCTCTATGCCCGGATTTCGCGGTTGGACCAACGGATGTTCGGAGCTCCGGCCGATGTGGCGGATCCGAATCCGGTTGCGCGCCAATTGTCGGCGCTGGAAGCGGCTTTGCGCAGCGCGCGTTGAGCCTCGCCGATCAGCCTACTTCACGAAGCCCTTGAATTTGTCCTTGAAGCGGCTCACGCGGCCGCCGCGGTCGAGCAGCGTCTGGTTGCCGCCGGTCCAGGCCGGGTGCGTGCGCGGGTCGATGTCCAGCACCAAGGTGTCGCCCGCGGAGCCGTACGTCGACCTGGATTCATAGGTCGACCCATCGGTCAGCTTGACCGTGATGGCGTGGTAGTCGGGGTGACCTTCTTTTTTCATCGCAAACGCTCCTGGGGCGCCTCGAATTCGCGCGAGGGCGGCGTATAGCCGAGCCGGGCTTCGGAGACAACCCGTGACCGGCACGCTCAAGGGCCTATAACGAGACCGAAGAAACTGCGAATGGAGGTCCGGCATGTCGGCGGGCGCGCGGCTGGTGGTCGTCGGTGTCGTGGTACTGATCGCAGCGGCGTCCTTGACCTACTGGACGGCTTGGCTGAGGGCCGGCGAGGCGACCACTCTGACACCGATCTTCGAGGGAACCTGCGAAGCCTGGACCGGCTACGTGGGGGCGGAGGACATGGTGCGTGATTCGGCGACGGGTCGGGTCTACGTGTCCGGAGAAGACCGGCGGGCCCTGCGCCGCGGCGACTCGGTGCGCGGCGCGATCTGGTCGGTGGGGATCGACTCGCCCGGCGAGCGCGTGGATCTCACCGGCGGCGCGCCGACGGACTTCCATCCTCTCGGCATCGACCTTCATGTGGGAGCGGACGGCGTGAATCGCCTGTTCGTGGTCAATCGGGCGTCGATCGGTCACCGTGTCGAGGTCTATCGTGTGAAGTCGGACGGCAGCCTCGACCTTGAGCGCACGTTTTCCGGCGACCTGCTTGAAAACGCCAACGATGTCGCCGCGGCCGGGCCGGCCGCCGCGTATGTATCGATCGACAAGGCGTCGCCGACGGGTTCGTTCGGTGAGGTTCTCGAGGGCGTCTTCGATCGCCCCAACGGCATGATCGTTCGCGTCGACGCCGACGGCGCGACGGTCGTGGCGGACAACCTCAAATACGCCAACGGGCTGGCTCTGTCTGAAGACGGCGCGACTTTGTACGCGGCCGAGACGCTCGGCAAGCGGCTGAATTTCTACGACATCGGCGAAGACGGCGGCCTGTCGATTCGCGACCGCGTGCGCCTTGGCACGGGGCTCGACAACATCACCCGCGACGACGCCGGCCGGCTGTTCATCGCGGCCCATCCCAAGCTGTTGACGTTCGCTCTTGGCCACGCCAAGTCCGCGAACAAGGACTCGCCGTCGCAAGTCGTCGTCGTCGATCCGGCGAACGAAGTCGTCGACCAGGTGTTCCTCAGCCTCGGGGCGGACATTTCCGGCTCGTCCGTCGCGTTGGTGGACGTCGCGGCGCGGCGCATGCTGGTCGGTTCGGTGTACGAGCCGCACATCCTCGCGTGCGATCTGCCCGAGGTCTGGCGCCATTCCGAGTCGCACCCGGCCCGCCGGCCGGTGGCGGCCGGGGACGAGTAAAGGCGGGACCATGGCCGAGCAGGAAATCACCCTACGGGAAGCCGGCGCACGCATCGCGGCGCTGGAGATCTTCGTCACCCGATTCGTCATCTTGCAGCTGAAAACGCTGGAGAAGGACTACGGTTCCGATCAGGTCAACGACGCCATCGACCGACTCGACAAGCAGATCGCCGACACGCTGGCGAAAGTCTCGGCCGGCGAGGGCGCGGCGTCTGAGTTCGCCCGCGACGTCGACGAACGCGTCAGCTGGCTGATGGGCCTCCTGCGCAGTCAATTCCGCAGCGACGACGAGGCCGAGGACTAGCGGCTGTCGAGCTTCAGCTCAATGCGGCGGTTGCGGGCGAACGCGTCGTCGGAACGCCGCGAGTCGATCGGGTAATGTTCCCCGAACCCGGCCGCGACGAGCCGTCTCGACGGCACGCCTTGCTCTTCGAAATAATTGACGACGTTGATGGCGCGCTCCGCCGACAAGTGCCAGTTCGACTTGTAAGCGCCGCGGATCGGCAAGACGTCTGTGTGGCCGTCGACGCGGATGATCCAATCGACGTCGTCCGGGATCGAATTGGCCACGTCCCGGATCACCGCGGCGATCGTGCGCAGCTGCTCCTTGCCGCCCTCGCGAAGCTCCGCCGAGGCGCTGTCGAAGAGGACGTCGCTTTCAAACACAAAGCGGTCGCCGACGACGCGGATGTCGGCGCGGTCGCCGAGCGCAGCCTGCAGTGTCTCGAAGAACTCCGAACGCACGTTTGCGAGTTCCTGAACCTTCTGCGCCAAGGCGGCGTTGAGGCGTTGAGACAGATTTTCGATCTGGACAGCCTGAGAGGCGTCTTTGGCCTCCGCGGCCTCCAGCGCCTCGCGCAAGCTTGTCAGCTGGGCGTTGAGCTGTTCGATCTGAGAGGTCAGCGCGGCGAGCTCATTGCGGGCTTGTTCGGACAATTCCTCCTCATCGGCGAGGCTGTCTTCAAGCGTTCGGATCGACGCGTTGGCGTTGGCGATGTCGCCGCGCAGGCGCTCGTTGTCCTCGTTGGCGCTTTCGAGCGACGCGATGAGGGTGTTCTTTTGCGCCAGCAAGTCGGCGTTTTCGGCTTCCTGCAGCGACAACGCTTCGGCGAGCGCGGTTAGGCGCAGTTGGATGCGCGCCAATTCCTCGTCGCGGCCCGACAGGGCCTGGCCGAGCGCGTACTGAGCGACGGCGAAAAGAGAGATGAGGAATATCGCCACCAGCAACAGCGTCGCCAGCGCATCGACGAACCCCGGCCAATAGTCGCCGGAGTCTTCGCGTCCGCGTCGGAGGCCGGCGTAGGCCATTATTTTTTACCCTGCTGGATCGCCGCGTTGATCGTCTTGGCCAACGCCCGCAGTTCGGTGCGCAACTCGCGGAACGCGCCTTCGCGCTCTACGGCCTGACCGTCGGCCAGCGATTGCAGCGTCACATCGATGTTGCGCACGTGACGGGCGATCGAGTCGTCTTCGGCCCGCTCGCGCAGAACCGATAGGGCCTCCTGTTGTCGCGCCAGGCGATCGTTTAGCGCGGCGAGTTCCGACGACAGGAACGAAATCGACTCGTTGGCTTTGGTGCGCGATTCTTCAGATCGCTTGATGGTGCCGGTCAGTGCGTCGAGGCTCTCCGCGGTCTGCTCGAGAAGCGCCGCCGCGTAGGCGCCGGACCCGCCGTCGGCGCCGGCCGCCGTGCCGATGCGCGAGATCTTGGCGAGCCAGTCTTCAAGGTCGTTGAAAAACCGGTTCTGCGCCTGATTGGCCTGCAGGTCCAAAAAGCCGAGCACCAGCGAACCGGCGATGCCGAGGATCGACGAGGAAAACGCCACGGCCATGCCGGACAAGGGCGTGCGCAGCTTTCCAAACAGCGCCCCGATGGCGCCGTCGCCCTCGGCGGAGGCGGCGAGCTCGTTGACCACGTCGACGACGCCGCCGAGCGTCAGGAGCAGTCCCCAAAACGTGCCGAGCAAGCCGAGAAAGATGAGGAGGCGGCCGAAGTAGCGTGTGACCTCGCCGGATTCCGACAGCCGCGCGCCAACGGAATCGAGCATCGAACGCGCGCCGGCGGCGGAGATCCGCGTGTCGCTCGGCGTTTCGCGCATGAGCTCCGCCATCGGCTTGACGACGTAGGGCGCCCGGTCAAGCAGGTTGTCGGTGACACGGCTCTGACTTTGAAATTTCTGCGTCCAGCTGACAGCGCTGAACACGCCGAGGACTTGGGCGAGAGCGTGGAACAACCCGAGCACGAGGACGGCGACGATGACGCCGTTGATGTAGACGTTGGCGAAGAAAGCTTCTTCGATCGTCGCCCACAGGAAGTAGACGAGAATGCCGACGGCGCCGATGAAGCCCAACATCCAAAGGAAGTTGCGCCACGGCGAGCCGAACTTGTGGGCGCGCGACCTCAGTCCTGAATCTTCGTACAGCGCCATGCGGGCACCCCTCGTATCCCCCGATCGGGCGACCCTATCTCATAAGATGACAAAATCGAGGCTGGCGGCCGACTGTTATGCGCGGGCGTCGGCGATCACGGCAAGCAGCGGTTCCAAAACCGGCTGCGGTCCGGCGGCGATTCCGCCGGTCGCCATAGCGTCCGGGCCGCCGTCGACGTCGCGGACATAGCCGCCGGCCTCCCGCACGATCACGATGCCGGCGGCGATGTCCCAGGGTTGCAGGCCGCGTTCCCAGAATCCGTCGAAGCGACCCATGCCGACCCAAGCCAGATCGAGGGACGCCGCCCCGAACCGCCGAATGCCGGCGACCTTGGCCATCAGCTTGTGCAGCTCCTTGAGAAAGTCGGCGTGACCCGGCTTGCCCTTGTAGGGCGTGCCCGTGGCGATCGTCGCGTCCTCGAGTCCGGCTCGCGCGGACACCCGCATGCGGCGGTCGTTGTGGAACGCGCCCTTGCCCTTTTCGGCCGTGAACAAGTCGTCGGTGATCGGATTGTAAATGACGCCGCCGACCAGCTCACCGTCGCGCTCGACGCCGATGGAGATAGCGAAATGAGGGATCGCGTGAATGAAATTCAAAGTGCCGTCGATTGGGTCGACGATGAAACGGTGGGACTTGTCCGACCCTTCGATCGCGCCGCGCTCCTCCATCAAAAAGCCGTAGCCGGGGCGCGCGTTCGACAGCTCTTCCATCAGGATTTCTTCGACTTTGTGGTCGGTTGCGGTGACGAAGTCGGCCGGTCCTTTGCGCGAGACCTGCAACTGTTCGACTTCTCCGAAGTCGCGCCGGATCGGCCGAGCCGCCTTGCGCGCCGCCGCGATCATCACCGAGAGAAGAGGCGAAGCTTGGGGCAATCCTCAGTCCGCCCGGCGGACGTAGGACCCGTCGGCCGTCGACACGATGATTTTTTCGCCGACGCCGACGAACGGCGGCACCGCCGTGCGGACGCCGTTTTCAAGCACCGCCGGCTTGTAGGAATTCGCCGCCGTTTGGCCTTTGACGACCGGTTCGGTGTCGGTCACTTTGAGGATGACCTGCTCCGGGATTTCGCAGCCGATGGGCTTCTCCTCGTAAAACTCCATCTGCACCGCGGTGCCGTCTTGGAGATAGTCCGCCATCTCGCCCATGAATTCCCGCGGAAGTTCAATCTGTTCGAATGTCTCTTGGTCCATGAACACCAGCATGTCGCCGTTCTCAAACAAGTAGTTGAAGTCTTTCTGCTCGAGCCGGATTTTTTCGACGGTCTCGGCGGCGCGGAATCGTTCGTTGAGCTTGCGGCCGTCGATCAAATTCTTCAGTTCGACCTGAGCGAACGCGCCGCCCTTGCCGGGTTTCACGTGTTCGGTTTTCACCGCGCGCCAGATCGTGCCCTGATGCTCGATGACGTTGCCGGGGCGAATTTCGTTGCCGTTGATTTTGGCCATGACGCGGGTCTCGCGAAGTCGGGGAATCGCCGCGTCGTCTATAAGCGCCCCCGACCGCGGTCAAGCGCGGCCCGCGTGACCTCAGCCGTCGCGGCGCAGCCCTGCGGTGCCCGCGGCTTCGGCGCGCAGGACCGCGGCGCGCTCCGGACCGAGGTCCTTTTCGAACGCCGCGATCAGGCCTTCGCGCGCCGCCTCGTCTTCAGGCCGAGGCAGGCCGCCGGACGCTTTCGACAGCACCAGCCAGCGAAACGCGCCCTCTGGATCGCGCGCGACGCCGTCGCCCTTGGCCAGCGCGACGGCGTAGAAAAAGCGTCCCTCCGCGTCGCCGCGCCGGGCCGCTGTCGCGTACCATTCGGCGGCGGCTTGCGGCGACGCCGCGACTCCGAGCCCGAGGGCGGAGAAGTAGCCCATCAGGGTCGCCGCCTGGCTGTGGCCGGCGTCGGCGGCGGCGCGGGCGAATTCAGCGGCGAGGTCCGGCCGGGCGGCGAGCTTGACGCCTTCCGACAGCAAGACGGCGGCGGCGTAGGCCGCGTCCGGGTCGCCGCTGCGGCCGGCGATCTCCAGCCACTGCACCGCTTGAACCTCGTCGACCGGACCGCCGACGCCGTCGAGCATCATGTCAGCGAGTATGAACTGGGCGTCGGCGACGCCTTCGAGCGCGGTCTGCTGCATGATCGTGCGCGCCGCGGCCGCGTCCGGCGGCACGCCGACGCCGTCGAGATAGAGAAGGGCCAAGTCGACGCGCGCCTCGGCGCGGCCGGCGTCGGCGGCCAGCCGCAGGTATTCCGGCGCCTCGCCCGAAGCGAGTCCGCCGCGGCCGTCGCGCGCCATCAGCCCGAGGGCGTGCAGGGCGGCGGGGTCTTGGCTCGCGGCGGCGGCCTCCTTGTACCGGATCGCCGCCAGGTCCGGGTCCGCCTCACGGCCGATGCCGCGTTCGAGCATGTAGCCGATCAGGGTGGCGCCGCGGGCGTAGCCGTTGCGCGCCGCGTTTTGGGCGCGGGCGAAGGCGGTGTCGTAGGCGCCCGCGTTGAACGCCCGCACCGCGGCCGCATATTCGGCGTCGGCTTCAAGCAAATCAAAACGGTCCAGGTCGAGGTTGAGTTCGCGGATGACCCGCTCAAGCTCCTGCGCGGCGGCGGCGTGGACGCCGCCCGCGGCGAGGATCAGGCCGAGGAGGACAGCGCCGAAGCGATGGCGGCGTTCATCGCCTTGACGCCCGCGGCCGGGCCGTGCGGGTGCGTCCAGACGGCGCTCGACACGGCCAAAAAATCCGCGCCGGCGCGCACCAGGGGCGCGCAATTCTCCGATGTGATTCCGCCAATCGCCACGCATGGTCTCGTGAACAGCTCCGACCACCAATCCAGGATCTCCGAGGTCGCGGTTGATTTCGGCGATTTCGTGGTCGTCGGGAAAAAGGCGCCGAACGCGACGTAGTCGGCGCCGGCCTCGGCGGCCCCCATCGCCAGGTGGCGGCTGTCGTGGCAGGTCGCGCCGACGATCGCCTTGTCACCGACGGCGCGGCGGGCCTGAGCGACCGACACGTCGTCTTGGCCGACGTGGACCCCGTCCGCGCCCATTTCGGACGCCAGATCGGGGCGGTCGTTGACGATCGCGGCGACGCCGCGCGCCTGGGCCACCGGAATGATCGACCGCGCCGCGTCGCGCACATCCGCGTCCGCCGCCGGGCCGCCGTCGTCCGCCTTGATGCGGATTTGAAGCGCGGCGACATCGCCGGCCCGCAGCACGTCGTCGAGCGTGCGCGCGAACGCATCGGGATCGGCGATCCGCGGCGGCGTGATCAGATAGAGGCGGCAGGGCGGGGCGTCGGGCATCGGCTCTTACGGG
>JAJFFL010000272.1 GCA_021776705.1 Alphaproteobacteria bacterium | reverse complement strand
CCGCGCCGCGGCCCTCGCCGCCGGGCCGACGTCGGCGCAACCGATTTCGTTCTACCTCGAACCGACGGCGGAAAATCAGCGCGCCGCCTACGAGGCCGCCGCCGAGGACGCGCGCCTGCGCGCCAAAAAATCCGCCGACCTCGCGGGCGCGAAGCTCGGCCGGCTGTTGTTGTTGCAGGAAGGCGACGGGCCCTGCCTCGGCTCGCCGTCGACGGCCTACGGCTACGACGCCCGCGCGTACGCGGCGCCGCCGCCGGCCCCGGCGCCGGTGGCCGACATGGCCGGAGGCGCGAGCTTCAAGGAGCGTGTCGAGACGATTTTGGAAAGGACCGGTGATTTCGAGCTCGCCGCGGACCCCGACCCGAGCCGCGTCGACGCCCGGCTTTGCGCGATCTACGCTTTGCGCTAAGCGCTCTTGCGCACCGCCGTGTCGCCGGCCTTGGACTCATGCAGCCGGGTGACGAAGCTCTTGTCGGCGAGGGCGACGTCGAGGCGTTCGATGACGTCGAAGACGTCGACGCCGATCTCCTTGAACAGGTTCAAATACGCCGTCTCGGCGGGGGCCAGGAACCTGGCGCGCACCTCTTCGGCGGCGCGGCGGCCGCGTTCGGTGAGCTCCAGCACTCGGCGACGGCCGTCGTTGGGGTCGCGGTGCTCCACCACCAGACCGGCCGACGTCAGCGGCGACACCAGCCGCACCACAAGCGTGTGAGAGAAGTTCAACCGCTGTGATATTTCCGTGATCCCAAGCGCCCCCTCCGCCTCCAGCAGAAGCACCGTGGACACCCCCTTGGCCGGCACGGCCAAGCCCGTCGACGTCAGGTAGGACCGGCAATCCGCCATGATCTGATCGACCACGCGGCGCATCCGGTGTGCCAAGAGTCCGACGCCCAATTCGCTCACAAAATCGTTATCCATCCGTGATTGATGCCACATTCGAAGCCGCGATGCACCCAAAATGAACGCTTGGCACCGACATATGCGGGACAAGGTGGCGGAAGCCGTTGGTCGCGAACCCGTCTCAAACGCTTTTCGCCCACGAACAACGAAAATATTGAGAGTTCGAGTTCGCTGCTTGTTGGATTCGTTTTTTGACCGCACCCTTCCAATTCAACCAATGGTTGCCCTGAACGCGACTGCGTTTGAATGGGCAGGGTCGACCTGACCGTTCCGGCGGCGCGAGCACGCCATGGCGCGGTTTCGACGAACGAAGAGCCTGCAGAAGTTCGCCGCCGTTCATTCATCCGTGCATAATCATTTCAACCTGGATCGCCATCTCAGCACTCGCCCCGACTTCAAGACGCGCCGCGCCGCGCCGCCGCGCTCAACGCGTGGCGTGAACTCGCGATCGCCTGATGTCGGTGAAGTTGGGTTAGCTCCGGCCGAGCACTTTCCTCTGACACTGCCTATGCGGCGCCATGCGTTTGAATTGCCGCCAACTTTCCGATGACGTGGCTCAAGCGCCTCAAGCCGACAGACTGCGTGGTGGTGGTGGCAGTCACGAGCGAACCCGTCTCTGGCAGAGTTCCCGGAAAACAGGGAATCTACAGGGAATTTCAGCGCTCGGGACGGCACTCTGCTCAGTGCTGAACCCGTGGAATCCTTTTGTCTGCCCCCGCATCCGGCGTCGCCCACATGTTCACTCCTTCAAAAAAACAGGGAATTTGAGCTGGTGGATCAGGGAAATCGAATTCCCTGTTGGCCAAACCGACACTCGAGATTGAACCTTTGGGGCGCCACCATCTTGCCTTCGGAATTGAGCCCCAAACGACGATCATGTTGCACGCCGTTTCACGATCTGAGCCTTTGGAGGTTGCGACGGCGACTGATCAGAGCCGAACCTGACCGATAAACATGTCGGCTCTCAAGTTCGTTTGCGCCGACCGCTGGCCGGCATGAGCCAAAACGAATTTGCCAGCCATATCGGCGTATCATTTCAACAAATTCAAAAATTCGAATGCGGAAGCAATCTTGTCGGGGCCAGTCGCTTGGACATGATCGCCGACGCTTTCGAGGTTGAGCCGGGCTTACTTCTTGAGGGGCTTGGAAAATCAATTCATCGATCGCACGACGACTGCGACCAAATTCAAGCCTCCATCGCTTGTCTCCAAATCCCCGACGGCGTGGAGCAGGCGAAGACCATTCTCACCATATCGGAAAAGTCCGTGAGGCAGCCCCTGCTTGAATTGGCGCGCACGTTGTTATCGACCAAAAGGAGGCTCAAATGAACAGCGATTCCGCTATCCGCCGCCGAGTTGGCCGCGCATCGCCTAGTTGTGGGAAACGTCTCGTCGGCGCATGATATGGAATACGAGTTCGTTGCGTTGGCGTCCGGAATCGCATTCACGACGCGGGAGAACTCCGATGCGCGCTTCAGCGTTACTCTTGATTTCGATCGGATTGCTGACCTCAGTCGAGTCTGAGTTCGCCGACACCGTCAGCGGCCATGAATCGATCGATTGTTCCGACGTCAGGCTGCAACGCGCGACCTTCGACACGACCACGCAACGCTGGAGCTACGAATTCGCCGGGGTCTGCAAATACTTATACTGGCGCACGTTCAAGCGCGGCGGTTCAACCAAGACGATCGCCGACCCGGAAGAAGTCGAATTCGTGACCGGCGTCGCCTGGTGGAACCAGCAAACCAACCAAGCCGACGAGTCCGTCACCATCGGCGTTCACGCAACCGCCGGTGAAATGGCGGCGTCCTACCGCTGCTCCACCGATCCGTTCGTGTCGAGCGTCAGCTGCGCAGGCGCGATGAATCATGACGGAAAAGAATGGGCGATGCGCCTGTTTCGAACGCGCGAGGACCCCAACCGGCCCTTGTTCGCCGCACGAACGAACATCACGCAACGCGAGGCGTTGAAAACAGAATCGAAACCGCTCGCCATGATTGGCGGATATGCGCACATATTCAGCGCCGACGGCGGCGTGGCGAACGCCGATCAAACGACCTTGCTCGCGATCCCGTCGCTTGGCGCGGCGTTGACCGGGGCGCGGCCGGACGCCGACGCCGGCGTGACCGCCAATCCCGCTCTCATCGCGGCCCTCGCCGATCACGTCGTGATCGAGGCTGAGAGCCTCGTTCCCGCCGCGCACGCCGACCGCGGCGGCGCACACGTGCAGGAGATGGCGCCGTTCGGCCCGGACTGGGGCGGCGGCGCGCAGCTGTTTTGGAACACCGACGATAGCGGAACGAATTTAATTGCGCCGATGAACGTCGGCGGGCCCGCGACGTGGGAGGCGACGGGCTACTTCACGAAAGCGCCGGACTATGGAACGGTCGAACTCCGGCTCACCGACGCGCAGGCGGCGGCGCCTCAGGGATGGATGCCGCCTCGCATTCGCTTCGACGGCTACTCCGAAGGCGTCGAAGGTCCGGTCGCCGCGCCGCTCGGAAGAATCACCGTTTCCGGTCCGATCGTCGGTCTCGCGCTGACGGTGAGCGGGCGCAATCCTGCTTCAAGCGGATATCTGGTCGGACTTGATCGTATCGAGTTCCGCCGCGTCGCCAGATAGCGATCGCGGCGCCGCGCACCGAATGAATCGGCGCCGATACGTGGGAGAATGCGCTGTGTATTTCATAACCTGAGATCATCCGTCTTGCGGTCATGTTGTACGTCCGATTTCCGCTGTTTGTTGAGAATCGCTATTGGAAGTCAAGAAACAGGGAAATCGAGTTTCCTGTCGGCCATATTGACTCTTTGGTCTGAGAATTTGGTCGCCACCATCTTGCCGTCAGAATTGAGCCGCAAACGACGGTCACGTTGCTCGCCGTTGCAGGATCAAGCCTGTTGGAGGCTGCGTGGACGACGGTGCGGAGCCGCTTTCGACCGATAAGCATGTCGGCGCCCGAGTTCGCTTGCGCCGACTGCTGGTCGGCATGAGCCAAGACCAACTTGCCAGCCGCATCGGCGTATCATTTCAGCAAGTTCAAAAATACGAGCGCGGAAGCAATCGCATCGGGGCAAGCCGTTTGGTCATGATCGCAGACGCTCTCGACGTTGAGCCGGGCTTTCTTCTTGAGGGGCTTGGAAAATCAAACCCTCGATCGCGCCGCGACCGAGACCAAGCTCAAGTCATCATAAATTTTCTCCAAAGCCCGGACGGCGTGGAGCTGGCGAAGTCTTTTCTCGCCATCTCGGATCGGTCCGTGAGGCGACGTCTTTTGGAATTGGCGCGCGCGCTATCAAAGACAGGGGCCGGCTAGTTCACGCAACACCCCGAACTAGAGGTCGCTTGGCGCTGACCAATTCCAGTCGCCGGCCTAGTCGCCGAACAATTTCGCTTCCCGAATTGAACCGTTCAACTCCAGTCGGACGCGATCACTTTGAACCTCCAAGACTTTGCCGGCCGGGGTGTCGTCGCCAGAGGTTACGGTCATTGCAACCCCGTCGATCACCAAGCTCGCACGCCGCTCGCCGTCGATTGAAAATACGCCTTGCAGCGAAACGTTGACGACGCGGGCCGGGGGAGGTGCGTCAACTTTGCGCGAGAACGGGCCACGTTTGGGATCAAAAGGCGAGCGTTCGAGAAGCGGCGTCAAGTCCACAACCGACAGAGCGGCCCGTGCTATCGTTTCGGCTTCGACTTCTTCAAGAACGACTGAAATGTCAGGCCGCAACGGTTCACGACGGATCGCGGTCAGCGAGGCGGCGCTGGCGGCCACAACGACGGCGATCAAGAATATTCGAACGGCCGAGGTCATGACCCGTTCTCGCCTTGTGAAACGATGCGTCCGGCGACGACTCGAATGCTGAGCTGAGAGCCGTTGCGCGCGGCGTCGCCAGCCTCAATCTCCAAATCCCGCACCAGGATCAGGGGCGACACCTGATCAAGAAATACCAGCAGATCGCGCAAGGCGAGCAGGTCGCCTTCCAACCGCGCTTCTATCCAAACAACGGCGCCGACGCCGGCAATTGCTTCTTCGCCGAGGCCCCGCCCGGAAGCGACTCGCAAATCATTCGCGCGGGCCGTTTCAGACAACAAGTTTTGCAAGGCGAGGCCGGCGCGTGTCGTATCAAGTTCGTTGGCCAATACGGCTTCAAGGTTCATGTCGGCGCGCGCCGGTTCGCGGTCATTGAGAGAGGTCTCCAAACGC
>JAJFFL010000271.1 GCA_021776705.1 Alphaproteobacteria bacterium | reverse complement strand
CGCATTCGGCCTGGGCCCAGGAGTCCCACAAGCCGCCGTCGATCCAGCGCACGCGTCCGTCGCGGTCCTGCAGCGCCTTGATGCGCGCGATGGATGCGGCGACGTCGACGGTCATGCGGTCTCCAGGCGGGAAAAGTACATCACGACGCTCTTTCCGAGGACGGGGTTCAAGGACGTCTCGAGCGCGCGGGTCAGAAGCGGACGCTTCATCAGGTCCCATTCCAGCACGCGCTGATAGGTCTTGACGAGAGGGTGGTCGTCGCGCCGCCGCCACACCAGGCATTTGAGCCACCAGTAGGGGCTGTGCAGGGCATGGGCGGAGCCGCGCGCCCGGTAGGCGAACCCGGCCGATTCAATCGCCGTTCGCAGGCGGCCGGCGTCGAAAATGCGCACGTGTCCGCCCGGCGTCGTGCGGTAGCCTTCGCTCAATCGCCAGCAAATCCACTCCGGCCAGGCGCGCGGGACGGACATGGCGAAGCGTCCGCCGGGCTTCGTCACGCGCGCGATTTCGGTCAGCGCCGAAACGAAGTCCGGCAGATGCTCCAGCACTTCCGAACAGACCACCGCGTCGAAGGCGCCGTCCGGGAACGGCAGGCGCAGGGCGTCGGCCTGGGCGACCCCCCAGCCGGCGGCGTGCGGGATCAGGGCGAAGGCGTCGCGCGTCGCCGCCACGTCGTCGAACGCGAGATCGACGCCGACGGCCGAGACGCCGTCTTCAAGCGCGAGCGCATGGAGGTGGCGTCCGCGCCCGCAGCCGAGGTCGAGAACGCGCGCGCCGGGACGGAGCCCGAGCTTGTCAAGTTCGACGGTGAGCACGAGCCCCGATGTCCGCGTAGAGGTCGAGCGCGGCGCGCGCGTGCGCGGCCCAGGAAAACGCCGTGCGGGCGCGCCGCGCGGCGGCGGCCCCAAGCGCGGCGCGACGCGCCGGCGCGTCGAGCAGGGCGAGCGCGGCGGCGGCGACCGCGGCCGGGTCGCCGGCCGGCGCGATCACCCCGGCGTCGCCGACCACCTCCGGCAAGGCGCCGCCGTCGGTGGCGAGGACGCAGGCGCCGCACGCCATGGCCTCGGCGGCCGGGAATCCGAATCCCTCGAACCGCGACGGCGCGATGACGAGGCCCGCGCGGCGGTACAAGTCGGCGATGTGCGCCGACGGCACGCCGCTCGTGAACGTGACACGCTCGCCGAGCCCGGCGGCGGCGAGCTTGCGTTGCGCTGGACCGTCGCGCAGGCGGCCGATGACGGCGAGTTTCAGCCGCGGCCGCGTCGGCGCGATCCGCGCGAAGGCGTCGATGAGGTCGACCAGCCCCTTGATCGCCGTGTCGGAACTCGCCGTGGCCGCGATCAGATCCGGGTCGCGATCGACGGACGGGTCAGGCCGGAACACGTTCGTGTCGACGCCGTTGTGGGCGACGCGGACCCGGGCCGGGTCGAGGTCGAAATCGGCGACGGCGGCGGCCTTGGACGCCTCCGACACGGTCAGCAGCGCCGGCAAGTTCCGCGCGGTTTTCGCTTGCGTCGCGACAAAGCCGTGCCAGCGCTTCAGCAGCGCCCGGTCGATCCAGGTCTCCGCCTGATCCAGCGCGAACCGCAAGTCGACGGAGATCGGGTGATGCAAGGTCGCCGTCGCCGGCAGGCCGATACGCGGCGCGTCGAGAAGGGCGGCGTAGAGTCCCTGGTTGTCGTGCAGGACGTCGTACGTCTTGGCGTGGGCGCGCAGCCAGCGCTTGAGGCGCGCGCCGAACGCGAACATTTCGCCGAACGCGCCGGAGTTGTGCAAAGCCCATTCCGAAAAGTCGGGCCAATTGGTCATGAACGACGGCCGAAACGCCGCGAGCGCGTTGTCGACGGAAAACAAGTCGAGCGACGGCAACTTGATCAGGCCGACGCCGGGCGCGAGGTCGGGGTAGGGCGGGCCGGAAATGACATCGACGCGGGCGCCCTGTTCCAACAGCGCCTTGGTCGCTTCCCGCACATAGACGCCCTGACCGCCGACGTGCGGGTGCGAGCGGTAGCTCGCCACGAGCACGCGCAAGCCGCCTGGGTTCGGCCGCGGCGGAGCCGGGGGCGGCGCAAACTCGGGCGCGGCGACGTCAAGCATGGGCGATCCAGGGGAGCGGCGGACGGGACGGCGGCGAAGCTAGCCGCCCGGCGGGCGTTCGCCAACCGAGCGCCGTCGCCACGGCCAATCCGACAGGCTATAGGGCGGCGCGAAAGGACCGTCGTCCATGGTTGACTCGGCTTCGCCCTACGCCGGCGCGGCGTGGCGCGTCTCGCTCGCTTACGCGGCCCTGTTCCTGATTTTCGGGGCGGCGATGCCGTACCTGCCGGTGTGGCTCGCCGGCCGCGGGCTGTCGGGCGAGCAAGTCGGGGTGGTGATCGCGGCCGGGATGGTGGCCCGGTTTCTCGCCGCGCCGCTGGCCGGAGTCGCGGCCGACGCCGCCGGGCGGTCGCGGCGGGTTCTGGTCGTCGCCGCGGCCGGCCTGACGGCGGCGTACGCGCTCCATGCGCCGTCGACCGGCGTTTGGGCGCTGGCCGCGGTCACGGTGCTGGCGAGCACGGCGTACGGGCCGATGACGCCGATTCTCGACTCGATCGCGATCCGGGCGGCGCGGGCGCGCGGGTTTTCGTACGGCCGGGTGCGCAGCGTCGGCTCGGCGGCCTTCATCGTCGCCAACATCGCGGCCGGGGCCCTGATCGCGCGGTACGGACCGGAGGCGATGCTCGCCTGGCTGGTCGCGACAGCGGCGTGCGCGGTTTTCGCCATGGCGCGTCTTCCGGAACCGTCCGCCAGCCGGCCGGCGGAGCGCGCGTCGGGGGTGCTCAAGGCCTTGGCTCGGCCGGACATCGTGGCGGCCCTGGCCGCGTCGGCCCTGATTCAGGGATCGCACGCTTTCTACTACGGCTTCTCCGCCCTGGTGTGGCGGGACGCCGGACACTCCGGCGCCGTCATCGGATTGCTGTGGGCCTGGGGCGTGGCGGCGGAGATCGTCTTCCTGGCCGCGTTCGGCCGCCGCGCGGAACGGATCGGGCCGGCCGGCCTGATGGCGATCGGCGCGACGGCGGGTCTCGCGCGCTGGACCGCGCTCGCCTTTGAGCCGGGCCTCGGCGGCCTCGCGGCTTTGCAGACCCTGCATGCCGGCACTTTCGCGATGGCGCACCTGGGGCTCGTCGCGTTCATCGCGGGGCGGGTGCCGGCCCACGCCGCGGCGACC
>JAJFFL010000028.1 GCA_021776705.1 Alphaproteobacteria bacterium | reverse complement strand
GTCGGCGGCGTCGGCGCCGTCGACGACCGAGCCCTGATCGATGCCGTACGACGCGTGTTCCCACACCGACTTGACGATGACGCGGCGCCCGCGCGGCGCCGAGCCCGTCCAGCAATCCGAAGTCGCCAAGCCCGAGGCCTTGAGCAGCGACTTCGTCAGCAGCTTGGAGCTGCTTTGCACATAGGCCGCGGTCGGGGCGCCGGTGTAGGCGACGCCGAGATGGTCCAGAGCCGCGCACACGCAAAATCCTAGTCGGCCGTCGCCGCGGATCGACTCCACGAGGTTGAACACGACGTCCGGGGCGACGCCGGCGAGAGTTTCGAGGACGGTCAAATCGAGATCGACCGTGACGATCTCGGACCGGGCTCCGAGCGACTCAAGCGCGGCGCGCACCGTCTCCGCGTTGCGCGCCGTGTCGGCGTCGTCCGGCCGGTCGGCCGGCGCGCCGATGATCACAGGGATGTAGGCGGCCATCCGCGGCTACGCCGCCTCGGCGCGCGACGGGGCGTGAAGCCCGTGCCGCGCGCACGCGCCGTCGACGATCGCGCCGATCAACCAGTCGTACGAGCGGCCGGCGAGCTCGGTGAGGATCGCGAGGTCGGAAAATCCCGGCTTGAGGCCGGGTATCGGATTGACCTCGAGGAACATTGGGCCGCCGTCGGCGTCGGAGCGCAGGTCGACACGCGCGACGTCGCGGCACCCCAGCGCGCGATAGGCGGCCAAAGCGCGTTCCCCGGCGAGGCGCGCCTCCGCGTCGTCCGCCAGACGGCACGCAAAATGATCGCCGAAATCTTGCTTGTTGGTGAAGCTGTAGACGCCGGCGTCGGCGTTCGGCGCGATCAGCAGCTCCAACACCCCGATGACCGCCGCGCCGTCGCCGTCGCCGACGATCCCGACCGTGAATTCGCGGCCGGGTAGATAGGTCTCGACCAGCGCGGGTTGCGCGTAGACCGAAACGATCCGCGCGACTTCACGCCGAAGCGCGTCCGGCGTGTCCGCCCGCGACGTGGCGGCGCAGCCCTTGCCGGTTCCTTCGGCGGCCGGTTTCACGAACACCGGGAAGTCGAGCACCGGCGCGGAGTCGTCGGCCGCCGACAGCACCGCGAACGGCGCCGTCGGGACGCCGGCGTCGCGGGCCAGCCGCTTGGCGACCGGCTTGTCGAGCGTCACCGCCATCGTCAACGGATCCGAAAACGCATACGGCTGATCGTAGAGTTCGCACAACGCCGGAACTTGGGCCTCGCGCGACCGGCCTTTCAGCCCTTCCGCGATCGAGAACACCAAGTCGAAGCGATCGCCGTCGGCGAGGCGACGGGCGAGTTCGACGCCGCGGCCGACGCGGTCGACGCGCCACCCCAGCCGCTCCAACGCGTCGTGGATACCGTCGATCGTCTCGACGGAGTCGAATTCCGCCGTCGCTTCATCCGAGTAGCCGAGGGCGCGATAGTCGTCGCGCAAGTCGTACACGAGGGCGAGTTTCATTCCGCGGCGACCGGCTTCGACGCACCGAGATCGCCGCCGGGATCGGTGTAGCGGTAGGTGCGGCCTTCGAAGTTTCGCAGGATCAGGTCGTCGCCGTCGCGGCCGACGATGTAGTCCGGCAACAACGGAATCTTGCCGCCGCCGCCGGGGGCGTCGATGACGAACTGGGGCACCGCGTAGCCGGTCGTGTGGCCGCGCAGTCCCTCGATGATCTCGAGACCTTTGGCGATCGGGGTGCGAAAATGCGACGACCCGGTGATCGGGTCGCACTGATAGAGGTAGTAGGGCTTCACGCGCCGCTTCAGCAGACCCTGCATCAGCGGCTTGATCACCGCCAGGTCGTCGTTGATGCCCTTCAAGAGCACGGTTTGGCTGCCGAGCGGCACGCCGGCGTCGGCCAGGCGTGACGTCGCCTCGTCGACTTCCGGCGTCAATTCCTTCGGATGCGTGAAATGCACGCTCATCCAAAGCGGATGATGCTTGCGCAGCACATTCGTGAGTCCGGGCGTGATCCGCTGCGGCAGCACCACCGGTATCTTGGTGCCGATGCGGATGAATTCGACGTGCTCGATGGCGCGCAGGCGGCCGAGCAATTCGTCGAGGCGATCGTCGGACAAGGTCAAAGGATCGCCGCCGGAAATCAGGACGTCACGGATTTCCGGGTGCGCGGCGATGTAGGCGATCGCCTGGTCCCATTGATTGCGCGAAAAACTGTACTCGCCGCCGGGCTCGCCGACCATGCGCGAGCGGGTGCAGTAGCGGCAGTAGGTCGAGCAAGTGCCCGTGGCCAAAAACAGCACCCGGTCGGGGTAACGGTGAACGAGCCCGGGGACGGCCGAGTCGTGGTCTTCGCCCAACGGATCGTCGGCTTCGCCGGGCGTCTTGACGAATTCGTCGCCGACCGGAAGGTGGGTGCGCCGCAGCTCTTCCTGCGGATCATCGAGCCCCATCAAACTTGCGTAGTAGGGCGTGACGCCGACCGGCAAGGCGCCGGAGCGGCGCTCGATCGCGTCGCGCTCGTCCGCCGTTAGCGCGAACACGCGCTCCATGTCGGCGAGGGTCTTCAGCCGGTTGCGGAGTTGCCAGCGCCAGTCGTTCCAATCGGCCTCGGTCGCGTCCGGAAAAAACCGGCGGCGAAACGCCTCGGCGCCAGCCCCGATCGGAAACGCGGCGGGTTCGACAGCGGCGGGCGCTTCAAGTCCGGCAAGAATGGGCCCGACGCGGGTGGACCGCTTCGCCGAGCTGTCGGCGTTGAAACCAGAACGATTGAGGTTGAGCGAATGAACGACTGGCGTTCGATTGGGGGGCTCGGCGCGATTGCTCGCCGAGGCCTCCGTCTTTTCGTGACCCACTGGGCGTGGCTCTCCAGGTTGAGAGGGGCCGTCGCGCGACGATCGTCGATTCTGCGCCTCGCTCTCAGCCGGCGTGTATCGTCTGCGTCGGCGGCGATTGCAAGAAAAAATGCGCCCCGACGCGAATTTTTCGCGCCCGCCCACGCCCTTGAAAATATGAGGCAATTTCTAGGCGAAGCCGGCGCCGGACAGCCCGGCTTACTCGACCCGAAGCGCCAAGGCCGGCCGGGTCGCCGCCGCCCGCAGCGCATGACCGCCGACCGCGGCGAGGGCGACGGCCAAGCCGGCGGCGCTGGCGACGGCGAACGGAACGACGTTGAGCGGGACGTGGTAGGCGAACTGACCCAACCAGGCGCGCATGGCAAAGAACGCCGCGGGCCATGCGATCACGTTGGCGACGACGACGGGGACGGCGAACCGCCACAGCATCAATACGGTGACCTGTCCGGTGGTCGCGCCAAGGGCTTTGCGGACGCCGACCTCCTTGGTGCGGCGCTGCACGGAGAACGCCGCCAACCCATAGAGCCCGAGACAGGCGATCGCCACGGCGACGAACGCGAAAGTCAGGGCCAACCGCAACAGGCGGCGGTCGTCGTCGTACTGGGCGATCATTTCCTGATCGACGTAGTCGAGCGACATCAACTGGTCGGGGTAGGTTTCGTTCCACACCGCTTCGATCGCGAGCGCGGCGTCGCCGTGTCGGGCGGGGTCGAAGTGGATCGTGAACACATTCGACACGTGCGCCATCGGAACCATGACCAGAGGCTCGACTTCGTGCCGCAGCGATCGGTAGTTGACGTTGTCGATGACGCCGACGATCTCAAGCGGAAAGCCGCCGCCGCCGAAATCAAAGTCGATCACCTTGCCGACGGCCGCTTCGGGCGTCTCCGCGCCGACCGCCCCGAGCGCCGACCGCGTGATCACCGCCGAAAGGATTTCCGGCGGATCGTCGAATGTCGGATGGTCGTAGAAGTAGCGGTCGCGGGCGCGTGCGATGTCGAAGTCCCGGCCGGCCACCACCGGCATTTCGAAATTTTTCAGGAAATCGACGTCGACGCTCAAAAACAGGGACCGGGCGCCTTCGTCGAAGGTCTGTCCGGGAAGGAGGAACGCGCCGTAGTCGTCGAGGTCCCAGTCCGGCAACACGCTCGTGGCGCTCACCGACCGGATCGCGGGATGCGCGCGAAGCCGCGTCTTGAACGTTTCCAGCCGCGCCAAAGTCGTCGCGCCGTCGCGGCGCACGCCGTGGAGTATGAAGCGGTCGGCCGGCTCGAACCCGAGCGGCTTGTTCATGATGTAGTGGATTTGCGAGGCCATGATGATCGCCGCGGCCGTCAAGGCGATTGCGGCGGCGAACTGCACCGTGACCAGAGACATGGTGATGATCGGCGCGGCGGCCGAGGCGCGCTCGCGCCCGCGCAGCGCCGACGCCGGGCGCAAGCTGGACAAGAACACCGCGGGGTAGGCGCCGATGACGACGATCAGTCCGGCGACGACCGCGACGCCCGTGGCGAGAAACGCAGGGTCGCGCAGCGTCGACAATTCCAAGTCGCGGCCGACCAGCCGCGCGAACCAGGGGTGGGCGAGCTCGGCGGCGGCGTATCCGATCAGGACGCCGCCCAGGGTGAACAAGGCGGATTCGACGAAGTACTGCTTCATCAGCACGCCGCGATCGGCCCCGACCGCTTTTCGCAGGCCGACTTCGCGCGTGCGTTGAGCCCCGCGAGCCACGGACAAGATGACGAAGTTGAATCCCGACACCACCAGGAGGACGGTGGCGATGGCCGCGAACAACGAAAGCTGCACCGGATCGCCGCGCGGTTTTAGATCGCCGGATTTCGGCGCGGAAAAATGGATGGCGCGAATTGGCGTCGCATCGAACGAAAAGGTGACGCCATCGGGAATCTCCGTCGACGCCGCAACAATCGACGCCACGGTTGACGGCAACTCTTCGACCAACCGCGCGGCGTGCTCCGGGGAGGACGCCTTGGCGTAGAGCTGAGCGGCGCTGAAACTGTCCCAGTTTTCGTCGAACGGCGTGTTCGCGCGCGCCGCCTCGTTGTCGAGGCGCGCGATCATCGGCGCGAGCAGATGCGTCGCGTTCGGCAGATCGCGGACGACGCCGGTCACGACGCTTTCGAACGGGCGTTCGATCACCAAGATTTCGCCGATCGGCGACTCACCGCCGAAAAAGCGTTTTGCGGCGGTTTCACTGAGAACGAGGGAATTCGGCGTCGCGAGCGCGGTCTCCGCGTCGCCTTCGACGAAGGGCAGCTTGAACAGGTCGAAAAATTCCGGATCGACGAAGGCGACTTGATAGCTTTCGCGGTCTTCGCCGCGCTCGATGGTGTTCCATTGCAGCGTCAGACGGGAGGTCGCCGCGAGTTCGGGCAGGCGGGCGTCGAGCGCCGGCTTCAGAGCCGGGAAGGTGGTCGCCGTGACGATCGGCGGCCTGCCGGCGCGGGCGAACGTCGTCTCCACGCGGAGAATGCGGTCGCTGTCCGTGAGCCACCGTTCGTGGTTCAACTCCTCGTGCAGAAAGGAGCCGATGAGGACGGCGGCCATGGCGCCGACGCTGAGGCTCAACATGGTGATCAGCGTAAACGCCTTGTCCGACTTGACGACGCGCCACGCCATGGTCAGCCAATGTCCGAACATGTCCCAGTCTCCTGTCAGGCCGCCTGTTGGTGTTCGGCGACGATCCGGCCGTCGAACAAGTTGACGATGCGGCGCGCGTTGGCCGCGTGGTCGGCCGAATGGGTCACCATGACGATGGTGGCGCCCTCGGCGTTGAGCGCTTTCAGCAATCCCATGACTTCGTCGCCGTGGTGCGAGTCGAGGTTGCCCGTCGGTTCGTCGGCGAGCACGACGTTGGGGGCGCACACCAGCGCTCTGGCCACGGCGACGCGTTGTTGCTGGCCGCCGGACAGCTGCGAGGGCCGGTGATCGGCGCGGTGCGCGATGCCCATGCGTTCGAGAACGGCGGCGACCTTTCGGCGCCTCTCGCCGGACGACACGCCGCGGTAAAGCAGCGACAGTTCGACGTTCTCGCGGACGCTGAGCTCTTCGAGAAGATTGAAGCTTTGGAAGATGAAGCCGATGTGCTTGCGGCGGACGCGCGCCAGCTGTCGCTCCGAGTGACGCGCGACGTCCTGGCCGCCGATCCAAAACTCGCCTGACGTCGGCCGGTCAAGCGTTCCGAGAATGTTGAGCAAGGTCGACTTGCCGCAACCCGATGGCCCCATGATCGCGGTGAATTCGCCGTCGGCGATCTCCAGATTGATGTCGTGCAGCGCGGTCGTCTCCACTTCATCGGTGCGGTAGACCTTGCTCACGGCGTTAAGCTTCAACATGGGCGGTTCTCCATGGCGCGCCGCGTCACGACGCAATTTCCAGACGTTCAACGCCTTGGTAGGATTGGTAGCTTGAGACCACGACCCGGTCGCCGGCGTTGAGGCCGTCGAGCACCTCGACGACGTTGGCGTTGCGGCGTCCGGTGCGGATGTCGCGCCGCACGGCGGAGCGGCCGTCCGGTTCGACGACGAACGCCCAGTTGCCGCCGGTGTTTTGAAGGAACGCCGCGTGCGGCAGCAACAGCGCCGGTTGCGGGTCACCGAGAAACAGGCGGGTTTGCAACGTTTGTCCGCGGCGCAAGTCGTCGGGGCCGTCGCCGTTGAACAGCAGGTCGGCGACGAATTGGCCGTCGGCGATCTGAGGATAGATCTTGCCGACGCGGAGCTCGTGAAGCGCGTCGCCCATTCGGATTTCGGCCAACAGACCGGGCGCGACCCGGTCGATGTAGAATTCGTCGACACGGGCCTCGATCTTGAACGCGTCCGGTGAGTCGACCTGCCCGATGCGTTCGCCGCGCGAAAGGGACTGACCGATTTCGGCGTTGAGCGCGGTGAGGGTTCCCGCGATCGGAGCGCGAATGTTGAGTGCGTCCAGATTGCCGCGCGCGAGTTCCAAGTTTGCCTGCAAGCGCGTCGACGACGCGCGCAATTGTTCGATTTGCGCCTTGCTCAAAAGCTCGTCGGTGTCTCGCGCTTCGATCGTCACTTCGCGGCGGCGCCCGAAGTAGGCAAGCTCGTCCTTCGCCGCGTCGAGATCGGCTTGCGAAACGTTGCCACGTTCGGCGAGTTCAGCGCGCCGCGCGACGATGCGGGAGAGTCGCGTGATTTGATAGTCGATCTCGACCAGGTTGCGCTTGTGGTCGAGGCGGTTGCGTTCGAGGTTGAGCTCGATGGTGCGAAGATTGTTGAGCTGTTCTTCAACCGCGGCTTCGCGCGCAATGACGTCGAGTTGGAGTTGGCTGTTGGACAGCACCGCGATGAGATCGCCGGGGTCGACGACGGCGCCGTCTTCCCGGTGGACGGATTCCACGCGGCCGCCCTCGACGGCGTCGAGAAACACCGTCCGCGCCGGCGTCACGCGCCCGCGAACCGGGATGAAATCGTCGAACACGCCTTGTTCGACGGTGGCGATCGTAACTCGGCCCTCGGCCACCTGGCGCACCGAAGCGGTCGTCGGCCGGAACAACCACGTCAACGCGGCGACGGCGATCACGGCCCCGACCGCGACGGCGGGCCACAACCACTTCGGCCGCCGTCGTTGAAGACGGCGGTCCATGCCGGCGCCTGAACGCGGCTCCGTCGCGCCGCCGCCGAGGGCGACTACCGTGTCGGAGTGGTGGCGAGGCGATTGGCTCATGGGGTGCGTTCCTGCGGCGCCTAGCTTGCGTTAACCAAGATGCATGCCAACGCGGAGAAACGTGAAAAATCAGACAGATATGCGGGAAGCATTCGCGCGAGGGGGCGACAATGCGTACGAATTCGACCATGCGGCGTACGAAAACGGACACCCAGGAAACGACATGACGGCTGCGATCACAGATGCGCGCGTGTTGGTCGTCGACGACGATCCGGACGTTCTCAGCGCCGCCCGGCTGCTGCTGAAGCGAAGGTTCGCCGGCGTCGTCACCGTCAATACGCCTGACGCGATCCCCAAGCTCCTGGCGCAGCCGCCCGGTTTCGACGTCGTCTTGTTGGATCTCAACTTTCGCCGCGGCGACGACACCGGCGCCCAAGGTCTCGAATGGGTCGCGCGGTTGGCGGATCTCGATCCACAGGCGGCGATCATTTGCGTGACGGCCCACGGCGACATTGACGTCGCGGTGGAGGCGATGCGGCGCGGCGCCGTCGATTTCGTGATCAAGCCGTGGGAGAACGAAAAACTTATCGCCACGGTGGCCGCCGCCGCGCGCCTTCGCCGGACGGCCGAAGAGGTCGTCGAACAGCGTCGCCGCGCCCGCGAACTCGGCGGCGGTCCGCACGCCGTTCCGGCCCTCGACAGCCAGTCGCCGACGTTTCGCGCCGTGCTCGACATCGCGCGTCAAGTCGCGCCGACGGAGGCGACCGTGCTCATCCTGGGGGAGAACGGCGTCGGCAAGGAGGTTCTTGCGCGGGAGATGCATAGGCTGTCCGCGCGCGCGCATGAACCGTTCGTCGTGGTCGACCTTGGCGCGGTGCCGGAGCCGCTGGCCGAAAGCGAACTCTTCGGCCATCGCAAGGGAGCGTTCACGGACGCCAAAGAAGACCGCGCCGGGCGCGTTGCCGCGGCCGACGGCGGCACCTTGTTCATGGACGAAGTCGCCAACGCCAGCCTCGGACTGCAGGCCAAACTCCTGTCCATGTTGGAACGCCGGGAGGTTCTGGCGGTCGGGGACGATCGGCCGCGGCCGGTCGACGTGCGCGTGATCGCGGCGACGAACGCCGACGCCGAAACTCTCGCGGACCCGAACCGCTTTCGACAAGACCTGCGCTTTCGACTCAACACCGTCGAAATTCGGGTTCCGCCGTTGCGCGAGCGCCGCGAGGACCTGCCCGCGCTCGCCGCGTCGTTCGCCGTGGAATCCGCCCGCAAGTACGCCAAGCCGGCCCGACCGATCTCACAAGACGCGATGGACGCGCTGCTCGCTCACGATTGGCCCGGCAACGTCCGCGCCTTGAGTCATGCCGTCGAACGTGCGGTGATTTTGGCGCCCGGAGATCAATTGGAAGCGGCCGACTTCGGCGCTCCGTTCACGCCCGGCGCCGACGCGGTTGCGCCGCCCTCGACCTTGCACGCGGCGGAGCGCGAGCTGATCGACGCCGCGTTGCGCCGCCATCAGGGCAACGTCACGCGCGCCGCGCTCGAATTGGGGCTGACCCGCACGTCGCTGTACCGCCGGATGGAAAAGCATGGGCTCTGACCGACGCGCATTCAGGCTCGCGGCCCAAGTTGCGGCCCTGACCGTCACGTCGCTCGGGTTGGCGGCGCTGCTGGCGTTCACGGAGGCGCGCGTCGCCGCGTTGTTGGCGGCGGCGGCCATCGTCGCCCAGGCCTGGGCGCTGCACCGTTCTTCGCTTGCCGGCGAACGCGCCACGGCGCGGTTCGTCGCCACGGTCGGCGCCGGAGACTACAACCAAAATGTCACGGCGGCCTTCGGCGATTCAAAACTTGGCGCGGCGTTCGCAGCGGCGCTCGACCGCTTGCGCGAGACAGTCGCCGCGCGCGACGGCGAACGGCTGGCCCTGCGGGCGATCGTCGAGCACGCGCCGACGCCGCTTGTCGCCGTCAATCCGGACGGTACGGCGGAACTTCTCAACGTCGCCGCCCGGCGTCTGTTCGACCGCGCACAGATCGGCGACCTCGCCGACGTCGCCGTTTTTGATTCCGACCTTGCCGCCGCGATGGAAGACATCGAGCCGGGGGAACGCAATCTCGTCCGCGCCCGGAGGAACGACCGCGAGTTGCGGCTGGCCTTGTCGGCGACAAGCGTCACCGAGCGCGGCGTTCGTCGGCGGGTGATCGCGCTGCAAAACATCGACTCCGAACTCGGGGCCGCGGAGTTCGACGCGTGGCGTGATTTGGTGCGCGTCTTGACCCATGAAATCATGAACACGTTGACGCCGATCACGTCGTTGACGGAAACGTCGCGCGACTTGACACAGGAACTGGCGCGACGGCTGGCGACGGCCGAACGCGACGCGGCCGTCATCGATCTGGCGAACGACGCGCGCGACGCCGGTGAAGCGGCCTATCGGCGGGCCGCCGGACTCAAGACATTCGTCGAAACCTATCGCCAGATCGCGCGGGTGCCGAAACCGATCCTGGCGCGCGTCGCAGCCAAGGACGTGCTGGCGCGCGCGCGGGCCGTCTTCGCCGCCGACCGGCCCGGAATCGACGTCACGATCGCGTCGCGGCCCGACCGCCTCGCCGTCGACGTCGACTCCGATCTTCTCGAACAAGCCTTTATCAATCTCTTGGCCAACGCCGCCGACGCAAACACGGAAGCGGGGTCGGCGATCCCGATCGCGCTCGAGGCGGCGCTCGACGGCTCCGGCGACGTCGTGTTCTCGGTCAAGGACCACGGCCTCGGCGTGGCGCCGGAGCACCGCGAACGAATTTTCACGCCGTTCTTCACCACCAAGCCGAACGGAACCGGTGTCGGCCTGGCCGTCGTCCGCCAAATTGCGCTCGCCCACGGCGGACGAGCGACCTATGCGCCGGCGACGCCGAGCGGCAGCGTCTTCGGGATTCGAATACCTATGTCGTGAGTTTTTCGACAGCGACGTGGAGGAGTTCAAGATCCTCCGAGGCGTCTGTGACCCGGAGCGGCGCGCCGGCGGCAGCGACGGCGTCGCCGGCCGCGAGCGCCAGCGGCGTTTCGCCCGGCCGTTCGAGCGTCAGCGATCCCGCCAACACGAATACGAACAGCAGCTCGCCGGCGGGCGCAATGTCACTCGCCGCGAATTCGCCG
>JAJFFL010000270.1 GCA_021776705.1 Alphaproteobacteria bacterium | reverse complement strand
GAGGCCGTCGCCGTCGCCGACGGGCGTGTCGTCTACGTCGGCGACCGCGTCGGGGCCGACGCCTTCCTCGACGACGCCACCCAGCTCGTCGATCTTGACGGCCATCCCATGTACCCGGGTTTCGTCGACTCCCATGGCCATCTGTTCGGCATCGGCGAACGCGAAACGACGCTGAACCTGGAAGGGGTGGGCTCGCTGGCGGAGATGCTGGCGATCGTCGAGGCCGAGGCGGCGAACGCGACGTTGGGCGACGTCATCGTCGGACGCGGCTGGATCGAGACGCATTGGCCGGAGGGCCGCTTTCCCACCCGCGACGATCTCGACTCGGTGGCGCCGGACGTTCCGGTGCTGCTCCGGCGCGCCGACGGCCACGCCGTGGTCATCAACTCGGCGGCGATGCTGAACTCCTGGATCAATGAGACCATCGAAAATCCGGAAGGCGGCGAATATCTGCGCGACGCCGACGGCCGGCTCACCGGCATGCTCATCGACAACGCCATGGCGCGGGTCGCCGACCAGGTTCGCGCCCCGAACGGCGCCGAGCGCGACCCGATTCTCAAGACCGGCGCCCGCGTCTACGCCGCCTACGGCTGGACTGGGGTTCACAACATGTCGGTGGGGATCGACGACGTCGAGCGGTTGGAGGCGATCGCGGAAGCGGGGGAGTTGCCGATCCGGGTCGTCAACGCGATCGACGTCTCGTTCGCCGACTGGCTGTTCCGCGACGGCGCGCGCGACGCCGCCGACGGCCGCGTGATCACGCGCGGCATCAAAGCCTATATGGACGGAGCGCTGGGGTCGCGCGGCGCGGCGTTGCATGAGCCTTACGCGGACCGTCCGGACTCCGCCGGACTCGCGACCTGGACGGCGGAGGATGCGGCGCCGATTCTGGAGCAGGCGCTGCGCCAGGGCCTGCAGATGCACGTTCACGCCATCGGCGACCGCGGCAACACTTATCTGCTCGACTGGATCGAGGCCGCCTACGCCGCCGTGCCCGAGGACGAGCGCGCGATCGCGAACCCGCGCTGGCGCGACGAGCACTCCCAGATCCTGCGCGTCGAGGACATTCCGCGCTTCGCCGAACTCGGCGTCATTCCGTCGATGCAGCCGAGCCACGCGATCGGCGACCTGCATTTCGCGCCCGACCGTCTCGGCCAGGACCGGCTCGCCGGCGCCTACGCCTGGCGGACGCTGATCGATTCCGGATCGATCGTCGTCGGCGGCTCCGACGCCCCGGTCGAGCGCGGCGATCCGATGATCGAGTTCTACGCCGCGGTGGCGCGCAAAGACCTCGACGGCTTCTCCGGCGACGGGTGGCATCCCGAACAGGCGGTGACGCGCGACGAGGCGCTGAAGATGTTCACCCTGTGGCCGGCGTACGCGTCGTTCCAGGAAAACGACCTCGGCACGATCGAGGTCGGCAAGCGCGCCGATTTCTCCAGCTTCACCGCCGACATCATGACCATTCCGGAGGCGGAGATTCCGCGCCAATCGGCGTACATGACCGTGGTCGCCGGCGAGATCGTCCACCGCGCGGCGGACTAGGCGGCGGCTGGGCCGGCGGGACCTGTCCGTGGTAGCTTGAGGCTCACACGTCAGCGGCGCCGGGGGTCGGGCGATGATGACCGCGGAGCAAATGGACTTCGTGGTGACGCGCGGAATGGTGATGTTCCTCGCGTTCGGCGGCGTGCTTTTGGCCGTGACCGTGACGCAGGGCCGGCGCCGGCACGTGGTCGCCGGCGGCGTCGGCGCCGTCGCGGCGTTCATCATCACTTCGATGCAAGCCGACGTCGGCGGCGGCTGGGCCGTCGTCTCCCTGGTGCTCGCCGGCGCCTTGCTCGGCGTTGTCAGCGACCTCGCGCTCGCCGGCGTCGTGCATCTGGTCAGACTTTGGCGGCCGACGCGCGGTTTGATCGACGGGCTTCCGCGGCAGATCGATCCGGCGCGTTGGGGCTTGGCGGCCGGCGCGCCGCGGCGCCCGCCGCCGCCGATCGACGTCGCCCGGCGGTGGTTCGTGGCCATCGCCGCGGCCACCGGCGGCGCGACGGGCGCCTTGATCACCTATCCCGAATTCTCCGCCGCGCTCGTCGCCTCGATCAGCCCGACGAGCCTTTTGTCCGCCGCCCTGATCGCGGTGATCTCCCTGGTGCTGATCGGGCCGGTGCAGGACTTCGTCTTCGCCCGGCCGATCGCTCGCGAAGACGGCAAGGCGGCGCCGCCGGCCGAGATCGTCGAGATTATGACCAGCGACATGTCGCTGCGCTCGGCCCTGCGCCTCGGCCTCGTCGGCTTGGCGACGCTGGCCTTGGAACTGTTGTTCAACTGCCTCGACCAATCGATCCGCGCGACCCGCGTCGAGGCGCCGCTGACGATCCTGCTGGTCTCGCTGACGCCGGGCGCGGTGAGCTACTACTGGTGCGCGGCGCTGCAGGCGCGGCGCCGGCTGGGGCCGCTGCGGGCGCCGTCGACGGTCGCCGTCACCGCGTTCGGGGCGGTGGTTTTTTACCTCGTCGGCTGGGTGCTGTGGATTCTGGTTCCGGGCATGGGGCGGCTGATGTTCGGTCTGCCGGTCCCGTTGTTTTTCATCCTGGCCGCGTTTGCGCCGGTGATGGGAGTCGGCGCAGCGTGGCTGTTTTCCGTGCTGGTGTTCGGCCTGCCGGCGTTCGCCGGCGGTCTGGTCATCGACCGGCTGCGCGGCTGGAAAGTCCTGGCCGGCTTGTTCGTCGCCCAGTGGATCGTGGCGGCGCTGCCGCAAACCCTCGGGTTCCTCGGCATCTGGTACCTCTACGGCCTCATCGACTGGAGCCAGTACCCGTACATGACCGCCTTCGTCGCCGGCTGGATCGTCGGCCTGGCGGCGAG
>JAJFFL010000269.1 GCA_021776705.1 Alphaproteobacteria bacterium | reverse complement strand
GCGGCGGTGAGCGACGCGGCGACGCCGGCGATCCGGTCGCCGCGGACGTAGTGCGCCAGTTCGTGCGCGATCACGGCGGCGAGGGCGTCGGGGGCGAGATGGTCCGCCATGGCGCGCGGCACGACCACCGTCGGGCGGGCGGCTGGGGCGAGAAACGGCGACACGTCCTCCGCCGTGACGCGCACGTCCGGTCGCGCGGCGACGCCGAGCTTGCGGGCGGCGGCGGCGGCGCGCGCGTGCAGCCTCACGTCGGACACGGCGCCGGCGGCGAGCCGCCGGGCGCGGCGGTCGCGGACCAAGATCGAGACCGCCTGGACCGCGGCCCCGACCGCCATGGCGGCGAACGCGAAGCCGCCAGCGGCGCGCGCCAGGGCGCGCCAATCGATTCCGGCGGCGGCCGTCGGCGCCGTCGCGGAGACGGCGGCGTCTGTGGCGAAAGCGGGCGTGGGGACCGCGAGCGCGGCGGCGACGAGCGGGCCGGCGGCGGGGGCGAGCAGCACGACCGCGGGACCGATCAGCAAGGCGATCACGAAAATCCGCTCGCGGGTGCTGGAGCGGCGCGCGCCGGCGGCGGCGGTCCAGGCCGCGGCGGCCAGAAACGGTCCGGCGGCGATCAGCGACAGGGCCGCGGCGCCGAACACGGCGATCAGGCTCCAGCTCATCGACGGTCTCCTTTGTCGTCTGCGTCCGACTCGGCCTGCAGCAGCGCTTCGAGCTCGGCGACTTCGGCGTCGTTGAGCAGGCCGCTGGCGGCGAACGCGGAGCCCGGGAGCGGCGAATCGACGTCGAGGACGCGGCGGGCGAAGTCCTTGATCAGCCGCGCCATGGCCCCGACTTTGGGCTCGGCCGGCGTGAACACCGCCACGCCGTGCAGGTCGCGGCGGTTGATCAGGCCTTTGACGCGCATCCGGTCGATCACCGTGCGGGTGGTGTTGGGGGCCCAGCCGAGGTCGCCGGCGATCGCGTCGTGAACCTCGCGCACCGACATTTCGCCGTGCCGCCAGAGAGCTTTCAGAACGGCCAATTCGGCGTCGCTAGGACGGGCGGTCGAGCGGTCGGTCATGCGGGTCTCCCTATCCACCTAGGGTATGCCCTACATATGTAGGGAAAGTCAACCGCCGCGCACCGCCGACGACGGGCCGGGGCTCAACATGTTCTTTACCCCGTCGGTTCAGGCTGAGTCGCGACATCAGGGTGAGCGGAAGGCGCGTCCGATGACGTTCGCGGTGATCGTGCAGGCGCGTATGGGTTCGAGCCGGCTGCCGGGCAAGGTTCTGGAGCCGATCGGGGCCAAGACGGCGCTGGCGCGCTGTTTGGAGCGCTGCCGCGACATTCCGGGCGTCGACGCGATCGTCGTCGCGATTCCCCACTCCTCCGCCAACGATCCGATCGAGACCGAAGCCCTGCGACTCGGCTGCCATGTGTCGCGCGGGCCCGAGGACGACGTGCTCGCCCGCTACGCCATCGCCGCGCGCTCCGTGCACGCCGACGTGGTGATGCGCGTGACCAGCGACTGCCCGCTGATCGACCCCGACTTGTGCGGCGACGTCCGCGACCTTCTCGACAGCCAGAACGCCGAATACGCGTGCAACAACATGCCGGCGCGGTTTCCACACGGGCTCGACTGCGACGTGTTCTCGGCCGAGCGCCTGTACGACGCCGAGTGGCTGGCGACGTCGCCCTACGAACGCGAGCACGTCACGCCATGGCTGCGCACCCGCGAGGAGTTCCGCACCGCGTGCCTGCGCGGCCCCGGGCAGGGGCTTGAGCGAATGCGCTGGACGCTGGATCATCCCGACGATCTGAAATTCTTCCAGGAGCTCTTCGACGTCATGGGTGAAAAAGCCGCCCGCGCCAATTGGTCGGACATCGCCGCCGTGTGCTTGCGCCGGCCCGACCTTGTCGCGATCAACGCCGCGCACGTCGACGAGGCCCGGCTCGCCGCCGGCCTCGCCGCGGACGTGGAGACCCCGCCCGCGCGCTTCGCCGCCTGATGCGCTGGCTGATCCTGGGCGCGACCGGATCGCTCGGCCGCGCCGTCGTCGCCGAAACCGCGGCGCGCGGATGGACCCCGATATCGGCCGCCAGATCCGGGACGGCGCACGCCGTCGACGTCCGCGACCTCGACGCGCTGCGCCGCGTGATCGACGACGTCCGGCCGGATGGAATCGTCAACTGCGCCGCGATCGTCGACCTCAAGGCGTGCGAACAGGACCCGGCCGCGGCCTACGCGGTGAACGCCCGGCCGGCGGCGTCGTTGGGGCGCTGGTCGAAGCAAACCGGCCGGCCGCTGATTCAAGTGTCGACGGATCAGTACTTCGCCGAAAACGACGGCGACACGCCGCACGCCGAGGACGCGCCCGTCACTCTCTTGAACGAGTACGCCCGCTCCAAGTACGCTGGCGACGCGTTCGCCCTGACCAGCCCGCAGGCGCTGGTCGCGCGCTGCAACATGGCGGCGGCCCGTCCCGGCCGGGGCAAGGCCTCGATCGCCGCCTGGGCGTTCGAACAGCTCGAAGCGCGCGCGCCCCTGACCTTGTTCACCGA
>JAJFFL010000268.1 GCA_021776705.1 Alphaproteobacteria bacterium | reverse complement strand
TCACCGCCCTGTGGCCGGACGCGCGCGATCTCGACGTCCTCGGCCTCGGCTACGCGACCCCGTTTCTCGACGGGCTGCGGTCGACCGCGCGCCGCGCCGTCGCCGCCATGCCGGCCGAGCAGGGGGTCGAACGCTGGCCCGCCGGCGGCCGCACGGCGTCGGTGCTGGTCGAGGAATCCCGCCTGCCGTTCATGGAGGCGGTGTTCGACCGCGCGCTCCTGGTCCACCTGGTCGAGGACGCCGAAGCGCTGCGGCCGCTGTTGCGCGAGGTCTGGCGCGTCACCGCGCCCAACGCCCGCGTCGTCGTCGTCGCGCCGAACCGCGCCGGGCTGTGGGCGCGCTCGGAGGCGAGTCCGTTCGGCCACGGCCGCGCGTTCACCCGCACCCAGCTGACGACGGTGTTGTCGGAGGCGATGTTCGAACCGGTCGCCTGGTCGCGCGCCCTGTACGCGCCGCCGGTCGGATGGGGGTGGCTGCTGAAAGGCGTCGCGGCGTGGGAGAAAGTCGGCGAAACGATCGCGCCCGGCTTCGGCGGCGTGATCCTCGTCGAAGCGGTCAAGCGGGTCGTCGCCGAAACCCCCAAAGGCAAGCGGCGGCTGGTGTTCGCGCCGGCCGGGGCGGCGCGGCGCGAGCCCGTGCGCCGGGCGCCGTCGGCGCGCCGCCTTTGACCCGGTCCCGGGCGCGGGCTATCTGACGGGCGCCACCAGGAGAATCGTCATGCTCGACGACGACGACCGCGGGCCGACGCCGCGGACCGGTATCATGCAGATCACCCCCTACAAGGGCGGCGAGGGCAAGATTCCGGGGGTCGAGAATCCGGTGAAGCTGTCGTCGAACGAAAACGCCCTCGGCGCCTCGCCGAAAGCCAAGGCGGCCTACATCGCGGCGGCGGACAAGCTGGAGCTGTACCCGGACGGGGCGGCGCGCGGCCTGCGCGCGGCGATCGCGGAAACCCACGCGCTGGACCCGGCGCGGATCATCTGCGGCGCCGGCTCGGACGAACTGCTGCAGCTGTTGGCGCGCACCTACGCCGGGCCGGGCGCGGACGAGATCTTGTTCTCGGAGTATGGATTTCTGGTCTACCGCCTGGCCGCGATGCAAGTCGGCTGCGTGCCGGTCACGGCCCCGGAGACCGCCTACACGGTCGACGTCGACGCGATGCTGGCGAAAGTGTCGGATCGGACCGAGGTGGTGTACCTCGCCAACCCCAACAACCCGACCGGCACCTACCTGAAGTCGGACGAGCTGCGGCGTCTGCACGCCGGACTGTCGCCAGACACCGTGCTGGTGATCGACGCCGCCTACGCCGAGTTCGTCGACGACCCCGACTACGAAGACGGCATCGCGCTGGCGACGGAATTCAACAACGTCGTCACCACCCGCACGTTCTCGAAGATCTACGGACTGGCGTCGCTGCGCGTCGGCTGGGCCTACGGAGCGCCGCGAATCATCGAGGCGATCGACCGCATGCGCGGGCCGTTCAACGTCACCACGCCGGCGATGGCGGCGGCGGAAGCGGCGATCCGCGACACCGATTTTCTCGCCCAAGGCCTCGCCCACAACCGCTCCTGGCTCAAGTTCTTGATCGACGAGTTGGCGCCGCTCGGAATCGTGCCGAACCCGGGCGTCGGCAACTTTCTGCTGCTCAAGTTCCCGAACACGCCCGGCAAGACCGCAGCCGACGCCGACGCGCACCTGCGCTCGAAGGGCCTGATCTTGCGCGGCCTGAAGCCGTACAAGCTCGGCGACTGCCTGCGGCTGACGGTCGGGCGGGAAGAGCCCAACCGGCGGGTCGCCGCCGCCCTGAAAGAGTTCATGGGCGCGTGAGCGACGACACGCTGCTCGTCCTCGGCGCCGGCCTGATCGGATCCTCGATCGCCCGCGCCGCGCGCCGGGGCGGGCTGGCCAAGACCATCCTCATCGCCGACCCCGACTCGCGCACCGCCAAGCGCGCCGACGAGATCGGCCTCGGCGACGAGGTCGGCGACGACGCCAAGGCGTTCGCGTCGCGCGCCGACATCGTCGCCGTGTGCGCGCCGCCGGCGGCGATCGCCGACGCCGCGCGCGCGGTCGCCTCGAAGCTCAAGCCGAGCGCCGTGATGTTCGACACCGGCTCGATCAAGGGCGCGGTGATCGCGGCGACGCGCGATCTGCCGAACGGGGCGGCGAAGCGCTTCGTTCCGGCGCATCCGATCGCCGGCACCGAACGCTCCGGCCCCGAGGCCGGGTTCGCCGAATTGTTCGACGGCCGCTGGTGCGTGCTCACCCCGGACAAGGACACCGACGCCGACGCCGCCGCCAAGGTGACGGCGTTCTGGCGCGGCTGCGGCGCCCGCGTCGCGGTGATGAGCGCGGCCGAGCACGACTCCATCCTCGCCGCCACCAGCCATGTGCCGCATCTTGTCGCCTACGCCTTGACCGCCACCGCGCGCGACGCCGACGGGGCGGCGCGCGACGCCATGGTGCGGTTCTCGGCCGGCGGTTTCCGCGACTTCACCCGCATCGCCGCGTCCAACCCGGTGATGTGGCGCGACGTGTTCGTGGCCAACAAGGACGCGGTGCTCGCCGCGCTCGACCGGTTCGCCGGCGAGCTGGACGTGTTGCGGGCCGCCGTCGCGGCCGGCGACGGCGCGGCGCTGGAAGAGTTTTTCTCAACCACCCGAAGCGTCCGCGAGGCCATCGTCGCCGCCGGCCAGGAGACCGAAGCGCCGGACTTCGGCCGCGGGCGGACCTGAAGCGCGTCCGTCAAGCGACCGCCGGCGCCGGCCTTTAGAACGCGCGGTCGAGATAGCCGACGCGAATGCCGAAGATGGCGACGTCGCCGCGGCGAATGCGCACCGGGGCCGTCGCGGCGCCCTGCGAGCCGCCGGCCGCGGCGTCGCCGAGCAGGCCGGCCTGCTGCGCGGTCTGGCGGTCCATGGCCCCGAGCCGGGCCAGGCGCATGAACGTCTCGCTCGGACGCCGCGCCGTGAGGCGCAGGTCGCCGGACCAGTCGCCGCTGGTCTCCAGACCGAGCAGACCCTCGAGCGACAGCCCGG
>JAJFFL010000267.1 GCA_021776705.1 Alphaproteobacteria bacterium | reverse complement strand
AGCCGGCCACGTTGCCGAGCATCCGCGTCAGGCCGGCGGCGTCGCCGCCCGACGGCCGTGCGCCGCGGCCCGCGGCGGCTTTCGGCGCTCCGTTTTTGGCGTTCTGGCGGCGGCGCTTGGGGCGCTTCTTGCCTCCGGCGGGGCCGGCGCCGGCCGCCTTGGCGGCGCGCTTGTCTTTCACCCGCGCCTTCGGCGGCTCGGCGCGCGGTTCGCCCACGGCGTCGATGCGCTTGCCGATCAGGCGTTCGATGTCGCGCAAGAGGCCGCGCTCGGCGCCCTCGCACAGCGAGATGGCGATGCCGCTCTTGCCGGCGCGGGCGGTCCGGCCGATTCGGTGGACGTAGGCCTCCGGCGTGTTCGGCAGCTCGAAATTGACCACGTGCGAGACGTCGTCGACGTCGATTCCGCGGGCCGCGATGTCGGTCGCCACTAGGATGTTGACGCCGCCCTTGCGGAACGCGTCGAGCGCGCGGGTGCGCTGGTTCTGGCTCTTGTTGCCGTGAATGGCGGCGGCGAAGAGGCCGGAGCCGTGGAGATGTTCGGCCACCTTGTCGGCGCCGCGTTTGGTGCGCGTGAACACGATCGCCCGCTCGACGTCCGGACCGCCGAGAATGTCGACCAGCACCCGGCGCTTGCCGCCGGCGTCGACGTGCATGACCGTCTGGCCGATTTTTTCGATCGGCCGGGCGGCGGGCGCGACGGCGACTTCGGCCGGGTTCTTGAGGAAGTCCGCCGCCAGCTTGCGGATCGGCGCCGGCATCGTGGCCGAGAACAATAGCGTCTGACGGCCGGCCGGCAGCTTCGCCATGATCCGACGGATCGCCGGCATGAAGCCGAGGTCCATCATCTGGTCGGCCTCGTCGAGAACGACGGTGCGGACGTCGTCAAGGCGCACCGCGCCGGTCGACATGTGGTCCAGCAGGCGTCCCGGCGTGGCGACGACGACGTCGACGCCGGCCGCGAGGGCGCGGATCTGCGGGCCCGGTTTGGCCCCGCCGATCACGACGGTGACCTTGGTGCGGGTGTTGCGGCCGTAGACGCGCAGGCTTTCGGCGATTTGGGCCGCGAGTTCGCGCGTTGGCGCCAGAATCAGCGCCGCGCAGCGTTTCGGCCCCGGCGCGGCGCCGCGTGCGGCGAGCGCGTGCAGAATCGGCAAAACGAAGGCCGCGGTCTTGCCGGTGCCGGTCTGGGCGGTGCCGAGAAGATCGCGCCCGGCGAGGACGATCGGGATCGCCGCGGCCTGGATCGGCGTCGGCGTGGTGTAGCCCTCGGCCGTGACGGCGCGAAGAAGGGGTTCGGCGAGGCCGAGTTCGTTGAAGTTTTTCACATTCGTACTTTCAAGTTCGCCGCTGCGGCCGGAATCGGAATCGATCCCGGGCGTCGGCGTAAGAGATAAAGGAAGCTTGCGTAGATCAGCCGCCGGCGATCGTGCGCCTTCTGGCGCTCAGGTCGGCAACGTCCGATGGGGAGGGTTGCACGAAACATACGCCGCCGACGGTTGAACCGTCCTCTGCGCGCGGCGCGAGTTGCCGCCTTGGATCACGGTTTGTTCGGAAACGCAACGGATTTCGGCGACCGGCGTTCTACGGGTTGATCCAGATCACCTGTTTTTCCGCGGCCGAGCCGGCGGCGTAGGTAAGGAAATTGCCGGCGGCGAAGCCGAGCAGCAGCGATACGGCGCTGATCAAGGCGACGTGTTTGAGGTTGGATGCTTTGAGGATCATGGGAGCCTCCGGCGGATGGCGTTCAGTGTTGAACGCAATCTGCCGCAGGCCGTTGGAACCGGATCAGAACGCCGCGTTCAGACGCCGTTAATCCTAAAAATCGGCGACGGCGCGTCGATCGGGGCCGACACCACCACGTCGCTGTGCAGACGGCCGGTGTCCGCCAGGGCCGCCGCCGCGCCCGCGCAGGCGGCCAGCGCCGCCAATCCCGCGATGACGCCCGCACCCGGAATTCGTTTCTTGGTCATCACCCGTACTCCCCAGGTCATGCGAGGGGGAACGGTGCGGGTTAACGCCCGTTTATTCCAGGCGAATTCCCGGACGCGGTGGACGTCGGGTTACCGCGACCGGGCGTGGTTTAGGTCAAATCGTCAGAAGTCTTAATCGAACAGCTTCGACACCGACTCTTCGTTGGCGATGCGCCGGATCGCCTCGCCGATCAGCGGGGCGACCGAAATCTCCCGGATCTTCTTGGCTTTCTTGACCTCGTCGGGATGGTCGATCGAGTCCGACACCGCGAGCTTGGTGAGGCGCGAGCCGTCGATTTTCTTAACCGCGCCGTTGGAGAGCACGCCGTGGCTGATGTAGCCGGAGACTTCGGCGGCCCCTTCCTCGAGCAGCGCCTCGGCGGCTTGCACCAAGGTGCCGCCGGAATCGACGATGTCGTCGAAGAGCAGGCAGCGCCGGCCTTCGACGTCGCCGATGATGTTCATGACTTCAGCCTTGCCCGGCTCCGGGCGGCGCTTGTCGACGATGGCGATGTCGGCGTTGATCCGCTTGGCGAGCTGGCGCGCGCGGACGACGCCGCCGACGTCCGGCGAAATGATCATCAGCTTGTCGATGTCGTAGTTCTTGCGGATGTCCTGTTCGATCACCGGCACGGCGTAGAGATTGTCGACCGGAATGTCGAAGAAGCCTTGGATCTGGCCGGCGTGGAGATCCATCGTCAGGACCCGGTCGGCGCCGGCGATTGTGATCAGATTGGCCACCAGCTTGGCCGAGATCGGCGTCCGGCCGCCGGTCTTTCGGTCCTGGCGCTAATAGCCGAAATCGGGGTTCACGGCGGTGATCCGCTTCGCCGACGCGCGTTTCAGCGCGTCCATGCAGATCAGCAGCTCCATCAGATTGTCGTTGGCCGGGTAGCTCGTCGACTGGATGACGAAGACGTCTTCGCCGCGGACGTTTTCGTCGATGGTGACGAACACCTCCATGTCCTTGAAGCGCTTGACCTGGGCCTGGGTCAGAGGCGCGTCGAGGTAGTCCGCGATCGCGCGCGCCAAGGCCTTGTTGGAGTTTCCTGAAAGCAGCTTCATGGCCGGAGCCCCCTCCGCCGGTGTCCGTTGAAGCGCCGTTAGCCCGATTCCAGGACGATCACGGCCATGTCGCGTCCGTAATCGGCCTCGTCGCGGTGCACGCTCCGCCGATGGCTGAACCACCGGTCGCGGTCCGTGTACGTGCAGCCCGGCAGGATGTCCACGCGCCCGACCCCGGCGTCCCCAAGGCGTTTCGCCGCATAGGCTTTGAGGTCGAACCGGGCGCGGTCGCCCTCGCCGGGCTCGAAGAAGGCCTCGTTCGCCGCCTCGGCGTCGCGAAACCGGGCGACGAATTCCGGCCCGACCTCGTAGGCGGCTTGCGAGATGCACGGGCCGATCGCGGCGACGACGCGTTCGGGCGACGCGCCCAGCTCGACCATCTTCGCCACCGCCGCTTCGGCGATCCCCGCCAACGCTCCCTTCCAGCCGGCGTGCGCCGCGCCGACGACGCCGGCCTGCGCGTCCGCCAACAGGATCGGCGCGCAGTCGGCCGTCAGCACGCCGACGGCGAGGCCCGGCGTCGCCGTGACCAGGGCGTCGAGATGCGGCCGCTCGCCGGACAACGGCGCCGCGACGATCAAGGCGTCGCCGGAGTGCACCTGGTAGGCCGACGTCAGCCGCTCCGGGGCGACGCCCATGGCCGCCGCGATCCGCGCCCGGTTCTCCGCCACCGCCGCCGGATCGTCGTCCGACCCCGGCCCGGCGTTGAGGCTGGCGTAGATCCCCGTCGAGACGCCGCCGACGCGTCCGAAGAAGCCGTGGCGGACGCCGGGCGCGGCGAGGACGGCGGACGTGAGAGCGGCGGGATGGGTCATGCGAACCCCGCCGGCGGCGGCAGGCCGGGACTCGAGATCGCCACCGCCTTGAACAGCCGCCCCATCTGGCCGTCGTCGGTGAGG
>JAJFFL010000266.1 GCA_021776705.1 Alphaproteobacteria bacterium | reverse complement strand
GCGGATGCGGGACGACGAAGAGGGCGACGCGTTCGGCCTCGACGAGCTCGACCGGGCGGCGCGCGAGTTGCGCGGGCGTCTGGAGGAGGACGGTCCGGCGGACGCGGTCGAGATGGCCCGGGCCTTGACCGAGCTGACCGGGCGGGTGCGCGGGGCCGACGCGGCCGAGGTCGACGATCTCAAGCTGGCCGGCGAATTGGCGATGGGCGCGTTCGCGGCGTTCGCCGGCGAACCAGAGGCGGAACGCTCCCGCGACGAGATCGACATGGTGGTGTCGGCGATCCGATCGCGGCTGCAACAGGTGGGTTTGCGCAAGGCCGGCTGAGACGTCGGCCTGGACGCGGACCGCGTCGGCGCGCTATAGGCCGCGCCAACGCCGCCACCGCTTGGCGCCGGAGCGCCGAGCCCCCATCTCCGACGGATCATGAAAAACGTACTCCTCGTCCTGCACATGTTCATCGCCTCGGGCCTCGTCGGCCTGATCCTGCTGCAACGCTCCGAAGGGGGCGCGCTCGGCATGGGCGGCGGCGGCGGCGGGTCGTTCATGTCCGGCCGCGCGGCCGGCAATCTGCTGACCCGGGGCACGACGTTCCTGGCGGCGGCGTTTTTCGCCACCAGCATCGCCCTGACCATCATCGCCGGCGTCACGGCGCGCGAAAGCTCGGTCACGGAGCGGGTGGACGTCGACGACGTCGCCGCGGCGACCGCCCCGGTCGAACCCGTCGATCCGGCGGTTCCGGTCGACGAATAGCCGCCCGCGGCGTTTTCGCGTTTCACGCGGCGTCGAATCTGCGCTAAGCCGATCTCCCATGTCGCGCTACATCTTCATCACCGGCGGCGTGGTCTCATCGCTCGGCAAAGGTCTCGCCTCGGCCGCGCTTGGCGCGCTGCTGCAGGCGCGCGGCTACAAAGTCCGCCTGCGCAAGCTCGATCCCTACCTCAACGTCGACCCCGGAACGATGTCGCCGTACCAGCACGGCGAGGTTTTCGTCACCGACGACGGGGCCGAAACCGACCTCGACCTCGGCCATTACGAGCGCTTCACCGGGGTGTCGGCGAAGCAGAGCGACAACGTCACGACCGGCCGCATCTACAAGGACATCATCGCCAAGGAGCGCCGCGGCGACTATCACGGGGCGACGATCCAGGTGATCCCGCACGTCACCGACGCGATCAAGGAGTTCGTGCTTTCGGATCCGGGCGACGTCGACTTCGTCTTGTGCGAGATCGGCGGCACCGTCGGCGACATCGAGGGGCTGCCGTTTTTCGAGGCGATCCGGCAGCTCGGCCAGGAGCTCGGCCGCGAGCGCGCCCTGTTCATGCACGTCACCCTGCTGCCGTTCATCGCCGCGGCGGGCGAGATGAAGACCAAGCCGACGCAGCATTCGGTGAAAGAGCTGCGGTCAATCGGCATCCAGCCGGACATCCTGCTGTGCCGTTGCGAAATGGCCATCCCGGCGGACGAGAAGCGCAAAATCGCGCTGTTCACCAACGTCCGCGAAAACGCCGTCGTGGAGGCGCGCGACGCGGATTCGATCTACGCCGTGCCGCTCGCCTATCACGCCGAAGGCCTCGACCGGGAGGTGCTGCGCCACTTCGCCATCACCGACGCGCCGGAGCCGCAGCTCGAGAAATGGGAGCAGATCGTCGACAATCTGCGCGCCCCGGACGGCGCGGTGACGATCGCCGTCGTCGGCAAGTACACGGGCCTGCTCGACGCCTACAAATCCTTGATGGAGGCGCTCACCCACGGCGGCATCGCCAACCGGGTGAAGGTCAACGTCGAATGGATCGCTTCGGAGACGTTTGAAGAAGAGGATCCGGCGGCGCGGCTCGAAGGCGTGCACGGGATTCTCGTGCCCGGCGGATTCGGCGAACGCGGCGCGGAGGGCAAGATCGCCGCCGCCCGCTTCGCCCGCGAGCGCAAGATTCCGTACTTCGGCATCTGCTTCGGGATGCAAATGGCGGTGATCGAAGCGACCCGCAACCTGGCCGGCGTCGCCGACGCCGGCTCGTCGGAATTCGGCCCCTGCGAACAAGCCGTCGTCGGCCTGATGACCGAGTGGGTGAAAGAGAACCAGACCGTCACCCGCGGCGAACGCGGCGATCTCGGCGGCACGATGCGGCTCGGGGCCTACCCGGCGGTGCTGCACCCCGGGTCGAAGGTGGCGGACATCTACGGCGAATCCCGGATTTCCGAGCGCCACCGGCACCGCTACGAGGTCAACACCAACTACCGCACCGCGCTGGAAGGCAACGGCCTGATGTTTTCAGGCATGTCGCCGGACGGCCTGTTGCCGGAAATCGTCGAGCTGACCGACCACCCGTGGTTCATCGGCGTGCAGTACCACCCGGAACTGAAATCCCGGCCGTTCGAGCCGCACCCCTTGTTCGCCAGCTTCATCGCCGCGGCGGCGGAACAAAGCCGATTGGTGTAGGCTGGCGCATCCGCCGGCCGCGCCGCGCGCATCACACCCGCGACACGGCTTGTTCCTCGGGAGACGACACATGCAGTTCAAGATCATTTCGGCCGCCGTGATGGCGCTGTGCGCCGCCGCGCCGGTTTTCGCGCAGGACGTCGACGTTTCGGGCGTGTCTCGCCTCGACGCCGCCGGCCAATTCAACTTGTTCGTCACCGTCGGCGGTCCGGCGAGCTTTCGCATGGACGGCGAGGCGGACGAGCTTGAAAAGATCAAGGTCCGGGTTCGCGACGGCGAACTCGAACTCGACGGCAAGTCGCGCCGCTTCTTGTTCTTCGGCGGCGGCCGCATCGACGTCGACGTCCACGTCACGCTGGCGGAACTGACCGGCGTCGACATGGCGCGCGGCGTCAACGCGGTCGTCGAAGGCGTCAACGCCGAAACCTTCGCCATCGACGCCTCCACCGGGGCCGAACTCGACATCACCGGAACCTGCGGGTCGCTGAGCGTGGACATTTCGACCGGGGCCGACATCGACGCCTATGAGTTGGTCTGCCGCAACGTCTTCGCCGACGCCTCGACCGGCGGCGACGCGCAGCTGCACGCCACCGAAAGCGTGGTCGCGGAAGCCAGCACCGGCGGCGATCTCAGCTTCCGCGGCGGGGCCTCGAAAGTCGACAAATCGTCGTCCACGGGCGGCGACATCACCCTGCGGTGACGGGGCGGTGACGGGGCGGCGACGGGCCGCAGCGGCTTTGGAGGATAGGGTGGCGGCCGGTCCGCAGGGGGCTCCGTCACGATCCGAGGGCTGTACCCAGTCTGGTGTGGTCGTGCGGGCGCGGGCGGGCCGGTCGCCAGATCAAAACGGTACCATAATCCGGCCCTCCGCGCACGCGGCGCCTGCGAAGAGGGTTGAGGCCGAAGCGGCTTTCCGCTAAGCACCGCGGCTCTTCGTCCGCGCTGAATCGCGGGCGATCGTCGTTTTCCACAAGGAGAGGCCCCGATGGCCGTCCCGAAGCGCAAAGTCACACGCGCCAAGCGCGGAAATCGCCGCAGCCATGATGCGCTGGCGAACCCGTCCTTCGCCGAGGACCAAGACGGCGAACTGCACCGCCGCCACCACGTCAACCTGAAGACCGGCATGTACCGCGGCCGCCAGGTGGTCGAAGAGGCCGAAGACTGAGGCGCAAGGTCGCTTTCGGGCGGCTTTCCCTCGCCGACGGTCTCGTCTAAACCCCGCCGCGAACCTTCCGGACCGCGGGGACGACCATGACCGGCATCGTCGACATCATTGCGCGCGAAATCCTCGACAGCCGGGGCAACCCGACGATCGAGGTCGACGTCGTTCTCGAAAACGGCGGCCGCGGCCGCGCCGCCGCGCCCTCGGGCGCCTCGACCGGGGCGCACGAGGCGCATGAACTGCGCGACGGCGGCGAGCGCTACGGCGGCAAGGGCGTGCGCGGCGCGGTCGAGACCGTCAACGGCGAGATCTTCAACGCCATCGGCGGCATGGACGCGTCCGAACAGCGCCGCATCGACGAAATCCTGATCGGCCTCGACGGCACCGACAAAAAGTCGCGGCTCGGGGCCAACGCGATCCTCGCGGTGTCGCTGGCGATCGCCAAGGCCGCCGCGGATTCGCAGGGCGCGCCGCTCTACCGCTACATCGGCGGCGTCAACGCCCGTGTCCTGCCGACCCCGTTGATGAACATCCTCAACGGCGGCGCCCACGCCGACAATCCGATCGACATCCAGGAATTCATGATCGCGCCGGTCGGCGCGGCGACCTTCGCCCAGGCCCTGCGCTGCGGCGCGGAGGTGTTTCACGCCCTCAAGGCGCGGCTGAAGAAGGCCGGCCACAACGCCAACGTCGGCGACGAGGGCGGTTTCGCACCCAACCTCAAATCCGCCGCCGAAGCGCTCGACCTGATCATGGCGTCGATCGCCGACGCCGGCTACGACCCGGGCGACGACGTCGTCCTCGCTCTCGACGTCGCCTCGACCGAGTTTTTCAAGGACGGAACCTACGTCCTCGGCGGCGAGAACAAGAGCCTCGACGCCGCCGGCATGGTCGACTACCTCGCCGATCTGTGCGCGGCCTATCCGATCGCGTCGATCGAGGACGGCATGGCGGAGGACGACTGGGACGGCTGGAAGGCGCTGACCGAACGGCTCGGCGACAAGGTGCAGCTGGTCGGCGACGACTTGTTCGTGACCAACCCGGAACGGCTTCGGCAGGGCATCGACCAGGAGATCGCCAACGCAATCTTGGTCAAGGTCAACCAGATCGGCACCCTGTCGGAAACCCTCGACGCCGTCGACATGGCCCACCGGGCCGGCTACTCGGCGGTGATGTCGCACCGCTCCGGCGAAACCGAGGACACCACGATCGCCGATCTCGCCGTGGCCACCAACTGCGGGCAGATCAAGACCGGCTCGCTGGCGCGCTCGGACCGGACGGCGAAGTACAACCAGCTGCTTCGGATCGAGGAAGAGCTCGAGGACATGGCGGTTTACGCCGGCAAAAGCGTCTTCTTTGCAACATCTTAACCATTCCGCTTAACGCGGCCCTCAGCGTCTCCGATGTAGGCTCCTCGCGAATTGGATGAACGCGCGAGGGCCGTCATGGGCGCCGAACTGACCAAAGCTCTGCAGGGTTTGCAGAACCGATCCACCGTCGTCGGCGACGACGTCTTGAGTCTGCGCCGCGCCGTCTACGCCGACGGCCGGGTGAGCGCCGACGAAATCAAGAGCCTTTTGACCTTGCACCGCTGCGGCGCCGCGGCCGACGCGGGCGACGCCTGGGCTGAGTTTTTCGTCGAGGCGGTGGTCGATTTCTTCGCCTATCAGCGCGAAGTTCCCGATTGGGGAACCGAATACAAAGCGAACTACGGCCGCGCCATCATGAACGTCGCGCGGGCGGCGTCGCCGTTCCCCGGGCACAAGGCGCCGTCGGCGGAATTCGATTGGCGCGACGTCTCCGCGCATCTGCCCGACGCCCACGCCCAGCATCTCGTCGCGGCGGTCAAGGAGGCCGGCGGATTCGTGCTCGACGCCGTCGAGCGCCGCGTTTTCAAGCGCCTGTTCGAGCGCGCCATCGACTACCCGGAAAGCCTGTCGGCGTTCGCGTTCGAGGCCGTGAAGCAGACCGTCAAGGCCGACGGCCGGGTCGACGCCGACGACGTCGCGCTGCTGCGCGCGGTGTTCTACGGCCCGGCGGGCGACTGGGGTCTGACGATTTCGCGCGCCGAAGCCGAGGCCCTGTTCGAGATTCAAGCCGCGGCGCGCGGCGGCGACAACGCCGCGGAGTGGCGCGATCTGTTCGTCAAGGCGGTGACCATGCACGTCCTGTTCGGCGGCGGCTCGCCCGACGTCGTGGACGGGGCCGAGGCCGAATGGCTCGCCGAGCGACTCGGCGCGCCGGAAGCCATGGACGCCGAACAGCAGGCGCTGGTGGCCTACATCTGCAAGGAAGCCGCGGCGGTGTCGCCGGACTTCGGCTACTACCGCGACGCCGCTTAACCGGATCTTCACCCTGATCTGACTCAAATCCCCGCGAATCAGTCCGCCGAAAAAGGCGGCTATGGCGGGGTGCTCAGAATGAGGACGGTGCTGTCCTGGACGCCGACGGCGTTGCTGTGTTGCGCGATCTTGTATTTCGCCGGTCATGCGCTGACCGGGGAGAAGGGCGTCATCGCCTGGATGGGCTACCAGGCCCGCATTTCCGATCTTGACGTTGAAATCGCCCGAACGGCGGCCGACGTGCGCGAACTCGAGACGCGCGCCGCGCGGCTGCGCGAGGCGACGCTCGATCTCGACTACCTGGAAGAGCGCGCCCGCATCCTGGTCGGAGTCGCCGACCCCCGCGACATCCTCGTGCCGGCCTCCGCCTTGCCGGCGGCGGTGGACGGACGCCGCCGCTAGGGCTAGCGTCCGCGCCGAATTGCAGGGCAGGGAGGGGTCGCGCTTTCGCGCGCCCGCAGGGCATGGCGGCGAACAAGTCCACGGCGAACAAATCGTCCTCGTCCAAAAAGGCGGCGGCGGCGTCGAAGGCGAAAAAGCCCGACGCGTCCAAGGACGAGCTCCTCACCTTCTATGAAGACATGCTGCTGATCCGGCGCTTCGAGGAGAAAGCGGGCCAGATTTACGGCATGGGCCTGATCGCCGGCTTTTGCCATCTCTACATCGGCCAGGAAGCGGTCGTCGTCGGCATGCAGTCGGCGATCGGCGAGGGCGACCAAGTCATCACCGGCTACCGAGACCACGGCCACATGCTCGCCTGCGGCATGGACCCGAACGGCGTCATGGCCGAGCTGACCGGACGCGCCGGCGGCTACTCGCGGGGCAAGGGCGGGTCGATGCACATGTTCAGCCGCGAGAAGAATTTCTTCGGCGGCCACGGCATCGTCGGGGCGCAGGTGCCGATCGGCACCGGGCTCGCGTTCTCCAACAAGTACCGCGGCGGCGACCGCGTCTGCCTGACTTATTTCGGCGACGGCGCCGCCAACCAGGGGCAGGTCTACGAGGCCTTCAACATGGCCAAGCTCTGGGACCTGCCGGTGATCTACGTGATCGAAAACAACCAATACGCCATGGGCACCAGCGTCCGGCGCGCCTCGTCGGAGACCCATCTGCACAAGCGCGGCGTTTCGTTCGGCATCGAAGGCGAAGAGGTCGACGGCATGGACGTGTTGGCGGTGCGCGACGCCGGCCGGCGGGCGGTGAAGAACGCGCGCGCCGGCAAAGGCCCGCACATCCTTGAAATGAAGACCTACCGCTACCGCGGCCACTCGATGTCGGACCCGGCCAAGTACCGCACCCGCGACGAGGTCGACGCGGTGCGCGCCAAGTCGGACCCGATCGAGCTTTGCAAGACCCGGCTTCTGGCCGCCGGCTGGGCGACCGAGGACGCCCTCAAGGACATCGACAAGCGGGTGAAGGCGACGGTCAACGAAGCGGTCGAGTTCGCCAAGACCAGCCCGGAGCCGGACCCGAAAGAGCTTTGGACGGACGTTCTCATCGAGGCCTGACCCATTCCAAACGCGGAGATCCGCCATGACCGTCGAACTCGCCGTGCTCGTCTACGTCACCTTGGTGCTGTTTGCGGTGATTGCGATCGGGGCGACGGTGCGGGTGCTGGAGGTCGGGATCGTGGCCGCGGCCGGCGCGCGCGATCAATTGCCCGATCCGGGCCGTTTCTGCGCCCGCGCCGACCGCAACGTGCGCAACCACATCGAGGGTTTGGCGCTGTTCGCGCCGCTGATCCTGGCCGTTGTCCTCTCCGGCGCCGCCAACGACGTCACCGCGCTCGCCGCGCAGATCTACCTCGGGGCCCGGATCGCCCACGCCGCCCTCTACCTGCTCGGCGTGCCCTGGCTGCGCACCATCGCGTGGCTGGTCGGGGCGGTGGCTCTGATCATGATCGTGTTCGTCCTGCTGGTGTGAGGATCCGATGGCCGACGCCCGCGCCTTTCTCAACGCTTGGCACGCCGCCGTCGACGCCCGCGACGCGGAGAAGCTGCGCGCGATCGTCGCCGAGGACTGCGAGCTGAACTCGCCGGTGGTGTGGAAGCCGAAACGCGGCCGCGACCTCGTCATCCACATTCTTTCCGGCGTCATCGCGACGATCGACGACTTCCGCTACCGCCGGACGTGGATCGACGGCGACATGCTGATGCTGGAGTTCGAGGGCGAAGTCGGCGGCCGCTCCCTGGTCGGGCTCGACCGCATCACACTCGACGCCGACGGCAAGATGGCGCGGATCGAAGTCTGGATCCGGCCGCTGAACACCCTGATCGACTTCGCCCAGCGCATGAATTCGCATGTGGAGGCTTTCGAGGGCGCCACCTGACCTGTCATCCCGGATGCTGCGCAGCGCGCAAGCGGTGCGCTGCTGATCCGGGACCTGCCCACGTTGGCGATTGTCTCACATGCCGTGTCGGACGATAGTCGCAAACCTCGCTAGGTCCCGCATCTGCGCGGCGGCGTTGCGCGCTGCAGCGCGCGCGGGATGACGGAAAGCGGAACTCGAAAGACGGTCCCATGCCACGCCCCACGCACTTCGAAATTCACGCCCAGGACCCGGCGCGCGCGATCGCGTTTTACGAAGGTCTGTTCGGCTGGACGTTCACGCCGTTCGGCCCGCCGGGCCAATACTGGTTCGTGAAGACCGGCGACGGCGGGCCCGGCATCGACGGCGGCCTGCTGCCGCGGCGCGGCGCGGCTCCCAAGGGCGGCGAACCGGTCATCGCCTGGGTGTGCACCTGCGACGTCGACGACGTCGACGCCTATGTCGCCAAGGCGCTGGAGATGAACGGCGAGGTCGGCGTGCACAAGATGGCGATCCCCGGCGTCGGCTGGCTCGCCTATGTGCACGACACCGAGGGCAACATCATCGGCCTGATGCAGCCTGACGAGGCCGCCGCATGAGCGGCGGGGCGTGATGGGACACGGCCGCGAGCTGACGTTCGGAATCGGCGCCGCGGTGCTCGCCGCGGCGTCGCTCGCGATTTTGTGGCAGCCGGCCGACTGGGCCCCACGCGCCGTCGGCGTCGGCCTCGACGTCGCCGCCGGTCTGGTGCTCGTCGGTCTGACGTACCTGGCGCTCAAGGCGCGGTTCGATTTCGTGCGCGCCCCGTCCGGGGGCCAGGCGTCGGTCGCCGGCTCGGTCGCCGTCGGCGTCGTCTTCGCGCTGATCCTGATCATGCTGTTTTCCGGCGCGACCTATGCGCTGACCGCCAAGCACCATTTGTTCGCGCCGTTCGCCGCGCCGCCGACGCGGCTGGAGGCGCTGGCGTTCTGGACCGACCAGGCGCTCAAGGGGGCGCTGTTCGACGGGCTCGAAATCTTCGACGTCGACCTGCCCGGCGCGCCGGCTTTCGACGCCCGCGCGCAGTGGGGTCTCGGGCTGGTGGCCGCGGTGTTCCGCTTCGCCGCGGCCTTGGGCGTCTGGAGCCTGATTTTCGCCTACGTGGCGTTCCGCAAGCGGTGACCCGGGACGGCTTGTGGCCGGCGCGCGGAAACCGCTAGAAACCAGTGGAATTCAAGTTCCGTCCCCGCGCGAGGCGCGGCCTGGGGGAAACGCCGCATGCCGACCGACATTTTGATGCCTGCTCTGTCGCCGACCATGGAGGAGGGCACCCTCTCCAAGTGGCTGGTCAAGGAGGGCGACGCGATTTCGTCCGGCGACGTCATCGCCGAGATCGAGACCGACAAGGCGACGATGGAGGTCGAGGCGGTCGACGAGGGCGTGCTCGCCAAGATCCTGGTCGCGGCGGGCACCGAGAACGTCAAGGTCAACGCCCCGATCGCGATCCTGGCCGAGGACGGCGAGGACGTTTCGGCCGCGGCCGACGGCGGCGGCGCGGCCGAGGCCGCGCCCGAGCCGAAGGCGGAGCCCCAGGCGCGGGCCCCGGAACCGGAAGCGGCCGCGCCGCGCGCCGACGTCGGCGCGGACCCGGACATCCCCGCCGGCACGGCGATGGTCGACATCACCGTGCGCGACGCCTTGCGCGACGCCATGGCGGAGGAGATGCGGCGCGACGAGGCGGTGTTCCTGATGGGCGAGGAGGTCGCCGAATATCAGGGCGCTTACAAGGTCAGCCGCGGGCTGCTGGAAGAGTTCGGCGACCGCCGCGTCGTCGACACGCCGATCACCGAATACGGCTTCGCCGGCCTCGGCGTCGGCGCGGCGTTCGGCGGCCTGAAGCCGATCGTCGAGTTCATGACCTTCAACTTCGCCATGCAGGCGATCGACCACATCATCAATTCGGCGGCCAAGACCTTGTACATGTCCGGCGGCCAGATGGGCTGTTCGATCGTGTTTCGCGGGCCCAACGCGGCGGCCTCGCGCGTCGGCGCCCAGCACTCGCAGGACTACGCCCCGTGGTACGCGCACGTGCCGGGCATGAAGGTGATCGCGCCCTACGACGCCATGGACGCCAAGGGCCTGCTCAAGGCCGCGATCCGCGACCCGAACCCGGTGGTCTGCCTCGAACACGAGCTGGTCTACGGCGAGACGTTCCAGATCCCGGATCTCGCGGACTGGGTGCTGCCGATCGGCAAGGCGAAGGTGATGCGCGAAGGGACCGACGTCACCATCGTCGCCTATTCGCGGATGGTCGGGCATGCGCTGAAGGCGGCCGACAAGCTGGCCGAGGAGGGCTATTCCGCCGAGGTGATCAACTTGCGCTCGCTGCGCCCGCTGGACACCGAGACCGTGATCGAAAGCGTCAAGAAAACCAACCGGCTGGTCACCGCCGAGGAGGCCTGGCGGATCGCCGGCCTCGGGGCAGAGATCGCCGCCGCCGTCACCGAGGCCGCGTTCGACTATCTCGACGCGCCGCCGGCGCGGGTGAGCCAGAAGGACGTGCCCTTGCCCTACGCCGCCAACCTCGAAGCCCTGTCGCTGCCCGGACCGACCGACATCGTCGAGGCGGCGAAGCGGGTGTTGTACGTCTGATCGTGGAAACTATGCTCGACTTCTCAAACGTTGAATGGAGTTGGAGCAGCGGCCAACTTCTGTTGAAGGGGCACAACGACAAAGTGCCGGTTGTTTTCGCGATCGATTTAGAAGTTATCGAAGACCAATTTCCGGGTGTGAACGGCGAAGTAGAAGCACTTGCGTCTGAAGAAGTTCTCGCTGCGGTAAAGCGTGCAGCCATCGCGAGCTACGCCAATCCAATCATGCGCCGGAATGACCAAGGCCGGATCGTTCTGGATGCGATTGCCATATCGAAGAGCTTGTAGCCATGCCCATCGAAGTTCTCATGCCCGCCCTGTCGCCGACCATGGAGGAAGGCACGCTCGCCAAGTGGCTGGTGAAGGAGGGCGACACGGTGTCGTCCGGCGACATCATCGCTGAGATCGAGACCGACAAGGCGACCATGGAGGTCGAGGCCGTCGACGAAGGCGTCGTCGGCAAGATCTTCGTCGGCGAGGGCGCCGAGGGTGTGAAGGTCAACGCCGTCATCGCCGCCTTGCTGGAGGAGGGCGAAGACAAGAGCGCGCTGGAAGGCATGAGCGGCGGTGGCGGCGGCGCTCCCCCCTCCGTCGGCTTCGCCGACACCTCCCCCGCAAGCGGGGGAGGAAAAGACGCGTCGGCGGCGAGCGGTTCTCCTCCCCCGCCTGCGGGGGAGGTGGGCGCGAAGCGCTCGGAGGGCGGATCCCTCAACGGCCGCCTTCGCGCCTCGCCCCTCGCCAAGCGTCTGGCGAAGACGGCGGGAATAGACCTCAGCCAGATCTCCGGCTCCGGGCCGCACGGTCGCATCGTCAAGCGCGACGTCGAGGCGGCCAAGGCCGGCGGCGCGACGCCGGGCGCGACGACCGCGATCGCGGTGTCGGACGCGCCGGCCCAGGGCCGGGCGCAAGTCCCCGCCGTGCGTGACCCGCGCGCCATGGGCATCCCCGAAGGCTCCTACGATCTCGTGCCGCTCGACGGCATGCGCAAGACCATCGCCCGGCGGATGACCGACAGTTTCCGCGACGTGCCGCACTTTCCCTTGTCGGTCGACGTCGAACTCGACGCGCTGCTCGACCTGCGCAAGAAGCTCAACGCCAAGGTCGCCGACGACGGGGTGAAGATCTCGGTCAACGACTTCCTCATTCGCGCCTCGGCGCTGGCGCTGAAAAAGGTCCCGGACTCGAACGCCAGCTATTCGCCGGACGGGCTGTTGTTCCACCACCACGCCGACGTCGCCGTGGCGGTCGCCATCGACGGCGGTCTGATCACGCCGATCATTTTCCGCGCCGACGAAAAAGGTCTGCGGCGGATTTCCGAGGAGATGAAAGATCTCGCCGCGCGGGCGCGCGACCGGAAACTCAAGCCGGAGGAATACACCGGCGGCACCTTCTCGCTCTCCAACCTCGGCATGTTCGGGATCAAGGACTTCGCCTCGATCCTCAACGAGCCGCACGGGATGATCATGTCGGTGGGCGCGGGCGAGGCGCGGCCGGTGGTCAAGGACGGGGCGCTGGCGACGGCGACGATCATGTCGGTGACGGTGACCTGCGACCACCGGGTCGTCGACGGCGCCATCGGGGCGAAGTTCACCAACGCCTTCAAGCGCTACATCGAAGACCCGGAGACGATGCTGTTGTGACGGCGGCCGGGTTCGGCGCGCGCGGAATGTCTTTCATTTCAATGAAGCCCGGCGCCTTGCGGCGCGCCGGCGGCTGAATTCCGTCCACAACCGCTTACCGCCCGGGTCTTGACGCCGTCGCGCGCATCCTTACCTCAGCGCCACTTCGAGACGCACCGGACCTGAGGCCATGAACAATTCTTCGCTGCTGCTTTTCGGCGCCACGCTCGGCGCGACGCTGGGCTCAGGCTTCGGCTCCGTCGTCGGCGACGTCTACGCCGGGCCGTTGACGACCATCGCCGTGGCCATGGGCCTGTGCGGCCTGCTCGGCGCGATGTTCGCCGCCGCCGTCGCCGGAAAAGACGAGTCCTGGCCGACGGTGCGCTGAGCGATCGCTCAAAGCGTCAGAGTCAAGAACACCGCGTCCGGTTCGGGGTGGGCGAAGTAGGCCGGCGCCGGGCGGAACCCCAGTTTTTCATGCAATGCGATCGACGCCTGCGCCCGCGCCACGGTGGCGCTGCGCGCTTCGGCGAATCCGAGCCGACGGGCGTCGGACAAGGCGGCGGTCATCAGCGCCCGCCCGCCGCCGGCGCCGCGGCGCTGCGGCCGCACCCACAGGCGCTTGATTTCGCAGACCGCCGGTTCGGACGAGAACGGCCGCACGCCGACGGCGCCGCGCGGCGCGTCGGGCGGGCCGGCGAGAACCAGGGCCGCGTAGGCGGCCGGAAAATCGGCGATTTCGGACGCCCAGTTCGCGGTCGTATAGGCGACGTCGAACCAGGCGACGTACTCGGCGAACAGCGCCTTGACGGCGGCGATTTCGGCCGCCGTTTCGGCGCGGCGGACAAGGTCGGCGTGCGCCGCCCTTACGCCGCCACGGGCGCCGGCGGAGCCGCGGCCTTGAAACTCGGCCGCGCCATCATCCGCTCAAGGTAGCTTTTCAGCGCCGGGCGCTCGTTCAGCATGTCGCCGCCCTCGGGCGTCATCGACAAGTAGTACAGGATCGGCGTCACGTTGGCGTCGGCGTAGGAATAGCCGTCCGAGCCGAGAAAGCCGGCGGTCGTGATCCCGCCTTCGAGCGCGTCCAGGAGCGGCGGCATCTGCTCCACGGCGGCCTTCATCTTGGCGACATCGCCGGGCCGGCCGAAGATCTGCGGCGCCACGGCCTCAAGCGCGTACATGCGGATGCACACCGGATCGACCGCCGTGTTGACGATCGAGACCCACTGCTCGACCTCGGCCCGCGCCTTGGCGTCCTTCGGGAACAGATCCGGGCCGGGAAACGCGTCGTCGATGTAGCCGGCGATGGCGCGGCTCTCGAACAGGCGTAAGTTCTCGTGCCGCAGCACCGGGATTTTTGACAAGGGGTGGATGGTCGAGACCATCTCGTCGGACGGCCGCACCGGGTGCAGTTCGTAATCGACGCCCTTTTCCGCCGCCGCAAGACGCACGGCCCAAACGTAGCTCGACATCGGCGCGCCGATGATTTCCAGCTTATTCATGTCGGACTCCTGATCGGGTGAAGTTTCGGCGAACCTAGAACCCGGCGGCCGCCGTGGCGAGAAGTTCCGGACCCGGCTGCGGCGCCGCGGCCTTGGATTCGCCCGGAAGCCGGGTGAAAAAGAGCTCTCATTCCAAGGGGGCCCTTCATGCGTCAATTGCCGCTCGTGCTCGTGTCGCTCGCGCTGATCCTGGCGACGGCCCAGGCCTACTTGTCGTTCGGGGCCCGCGACGACCTGCTCGAGGCGACGGTCGCCGGCCGTTTCCTCGACACCTGCGCCGAGGTCGGCGGCGTCACCGCGGACTTCCTCGCCAAGGCGGAGATCGGCGCCGCCGAGGCGCGCGGCGGCGCGATTTCGGAACGCACCTTCCAGCTCGTCACCCAGGCCCCGCGCGACGTCATCCGCGCCTCCTACCGGGCGCTCTACATGCTGCCGGAAAGCGCCCACGCGGACCTCGAGGAAATGCGCGGCAGCGCCCAGAAGATCGTCGGCGCCGCCCTCAGCCGCGACGCCGCGGCCATGGAGCGCCAGATCGCCGATCTCGACGCCGCCAACAAGCGGATCCAGGATTTGTGCCGCGCCGAAATCGCCGACAGCCCGATGGCGCCGGGGCGCTAGGGCGTCTCGGGCGTCATGGCGGCGACCAGCGCATCGCGAAACATCTCCGGCTGATCGACCCAAACGGCGTGTCCCGCATTTGGGATGACCGTGAGTTCGACGTCGACGCCGTCGTTCTCGATCGCGGAACGCCACGTCGGGCTGTTTCGCGGTCCGACGATGTAGTCGAATTCGCCGTTGATGACGCTCACCCGGCCCGGCGGCGATTGCAGAATCGGCCGCCAATCGTAATCCCAACTGGTGGAGCCGCGCGTCGCCAGCGCGGCGTCGCGACTGACGTAGTAAAAGCCGAAGTCGCGCCACTTGGTGATGTCGTACACATTCGCCGCCGCGCTGTTGAGATGGCGCAGGCGATCCCTGTCGCGTTGGTTCGTCGGGTCGTCCAGGCCGGCGTTGCGGATCTCATCTTTGACCGCCTGGCGCTCGACGAACGCGGCGAATTCGACCTCTTTTTCGGCGTAAACCGTCTGCTCGAATTCGCCGAACGTGTCGCCGCCGTTTTTCACGTCGAGCGCGCCCAGGAGCACGACGTTCCCGGTCGTGTCCGGGTGGCCGATCAAGTAGCGCATCGCCACCATCGTGCCGGCGGAATGCGAAATGATGTTGGCTTTCTCGATGCCGAGTTCGGCGCGCAAGGCGTCGAGGTCGGCGACGTGCTTGTCGAGCGTCACGTTGTCCGTCGCCGCGGGCGAGCGCACGGATCCGCGGCGGTTGTAGAAGATGAACCGATGCGTGTCGGTGAGACCGTCTTCGAGCCCGCGCAGAGACTCCATGTCGCCGCCCGGACCTCCATGCAGCACGAAGTAAGGTTCGCCCCGGCCAATTTCGAAAACGAACAGCGTCGCCTCTTTGTCCGGCGTCGCGAAGTACCAGCTGAATCCGGCGGCGTCTGGGTCGGCGTTTTCGGCGCCGGCGTCGATCCGGTCGACCGGGTGGGCGCATGCGCCGGCGCTGAGCGCCAAGGCGACAAGAAGCGGTCGAATCTGCATGATCATCCCCGTGAGCGGTGTGCGTGACACGTGGCGAGCTTAGCCGCAGACGCCGAGCCTGAAACCCTCCGCTCGTCGATTTCCGAAACGTGATCGTCACCGCCGCCCGCCGGCCAGGCCGGCGCTCTCGGGAACCGCGCGCAGCCGCAGCATCGCCGCGACGCCGAGCGCCGGGCCGATCGCGAGGGGCGCGAAGGCCCATTCCCAGCCGACCGCGTCGACCCAGGCGGGGACCAGGCGGATGGTGACGGCGGTGAGCAGGAAGCCGGCGGCGGTTTGCAGCGTCAGCAGGGCGCCGACGCGTTCCGGCGGGGCGAGCTCGGCGACGGCGGCCGAGAACTGCGCGCTGTCGGCGACGACGGCGACGCCCCAGACCAGGGCCACCGCCACCAGCGCCGCGACCGGGCCGCCGAACAGCGGGCCGATCGCCAGGCAGCAGGCGCCGGAGACCGCCATGGCGGCGGAAGTGACGGCGGTGCGGCCGAGCCGGTCGGCGAGCCAACCGGCGGCGACGCAGCCCGCGGCGCCCGCGCCGACGACGGTGAAGGCGGCGAGCTTGGCGGCCGCCGCGGCGTCGGCGAGGCCGGAGACGGCGAAGCTGGCGGCCAGGAAGGCGCCGATCCACGCCCACATGGCGTAGAGCTCCCACATGTGGCCAAGGTAGCCCAGCGTCGCCAGCCGCACCCCGCGCAGGCGCCAGATGTCGAGCGCCGCCGCCGGCGTAAAGCGTCCCGCCGGCTTATGGCCCGGCCCGACGGCGGCGACGAAGATGACGCCCGCTCCGGCGACCGCCGACAGGCTCGCGGCCGCGACCCCGAGCTTCCAGGAGACGCCGCCGGCGAAGGCGAACAGGTGCGGGCTGGCCGAGCCGAGGGTCAGGGCGCCGACGAGCAGGCCGATGAGCAGCCCGGTGTCGCCCTTGGCCCACGACGCGGCGAGTTTCATGCCGACCGGATAGACCGCCGCCATCGCGGCCCCGGCGAGGCCGCGCGCGACGACCGCGCCGGGGCCGCTCGGGTCGAGGATCAGGAGCAGGGCGTTGGCCGCCGCGCCGAGCACGGCCCCGGCCGCGAACAGGCGCCGCGGCGGCACGCGGTCGGGCAATCCGAGACCGGCGGAGGCCAGGCTGGCGAGGGCGAAGCCGAGCTGCACGGCGAGGGCGAGGCGGGCGAGCTGCGCGTCGGAGACGCCCGCGGCCGCCAGGTCGGTCGCCACCGCGCTGGAGACGAACCACAAAGCCAGCACCATCACCTGCGCCGCCGCGATCGCGGCGACGGAGCGGGGCTTGGCGGCGAAAGCGTCGGCCATCGCGGCGGTGTAGCGGGAAGCTCGCCTTCCTCCAATCAGGTCATTCTGAGCGGCGTGAAGAATCGCGGACTTGAGACGGCGCAACGGCCGATCGCCCCGAGGTCGCTCGCCTGCAGTTCAGGATGACCACCATTCCCGCATACCACCTCCGCATTTCCGCCGTTGGCGTCGGCGCCCGAACCGGAGTAAAGGGCGGCTCATGATCGAGCTTTTCGTCTCCGCCTTCGTCACCTTTTTCGTCGTCATCGACCCGCCGGGCGTGATGCCGATCTTCGGCGGCCTGACCGACGGCGCCAGCCCGCGCTGGCGACGAACCATGGCGATCAAGTCGGTGATCATCGCGACCTTCGTGATCCTGGGGTTCGGCTACGGCGGCGAATGGCTGCTGCGCCAGCTGCACGTCTCGCTTGACGCGTTCCGCATCGCCGGCGGCGTGCTTTTGTTCCTGATGGCGCTGGAGATGCTGTTTGAAAAGCGCACCGAGCGGCGCGAAGGCCGGGCGGAAGCCTTGATGGAGGGCGATCACGCCGCGCCGGTCGACATCTCCGTTTTTCCGATGGGCATTCCGATGCTCGCCGGCCCCGGCACGATCGCCTCGGCGATGCTGTTCATGGGCTCGACGGCGTCATTTGCGGAACAAGGGATCGTGCTCGCGGCGATCGGCGTCAACTTGCTGATCTGCCTGGTCTCGTTCCTGGCCGTCGGCCCGATCATGCGCGTCATGGGCGACACCATCGCCGCCATGATCACCCGCATCCTCGGCGTCATCCTGGCGGCCTTGTCGGCGCAATTGATCATCGACGGGGTGAGCGGCGCGTTCGGGATCGGCTAGCATTGAAGCGGAACGGCTGAAGGTTCATCCTGTCACAAACGAGACAGGAGCCCGCCGATGTCCGACGCCGTCGCCGCGCCGCGCGCCGCGTTCACCGCCATGACCGAGAGTTCGGCGCAGGACTGGAAGACGATCGCGACGGAGTTTTTCCCGTTCGCGGCGCAGCTGCCGGACCGCATCCTGGCGCACCTGAAGCTGCTCGACGGCGACTACGGCGGCTTTCCCGTTGATCGGCTGACGCACTGCCGGCAGACCGCGACGCGCGCCCACCGCGACGGGCGCGACGAGGAGTACGTGGTCATGGCGCTGATCCACGACATCGGCGACACGCTGGGCAGCTACAACCACCCCGACATCGCGGCGGCGATCCTGAAGCCGTTCGTGTCGGAGGAGAACCACTGGATCTGCCAGCAGCACGGCATTTTCCAGGGCTACTACTTCTTCCACCACCTCGGCATGGACCGCGAGATGCGCGAGAACTTCCGCGGCCATGAACACTTCGACGCCTGCGCCGAGTTTTGCGAAAAGTACGACCAAAACGCCTTCGACGCCGACTACGACACCGCGCCGCTCGCCTTCTTCGAGCCGATGCTCAGGCGCGTCTTCGCCGCCCCGAAGAACTCGATTTACGCCGACGCGTCCGTGTCCGAATAGGTTCCGGCGGATGAAAGTCGTCGCGCGCCATCAGCCACACGGCGGCGCCGGCGATCCACAGGTCGAGGGCGAGCGTCGCCAGCATCCGGATCGCGCCTGAAATCGCGATCGGCTCGAACCCGAAGACGATCGCCCAGACATGGGCGAGCTGCACGGCCGAGGCGCCGATGCACAGTTGCGCGAACACGCCGCGCCCGAGCCCGACCTCGGTGGCGAAGGCCGCCGGCAGCAGCACCGCGACGATCGACAGCCCGTAAAGGTCGAAATAGGCCGAGTCCGGCGTGAACAGGCCGGCCGCGAAGCTGGTCGCGGCGAGGCCGAGGGCGAAGAGGGCGGAGAACGACAGCCAGCCGACCCGCATCGCCAGCCCGAACGCGAACGCCAGGCGCGCGCCGCCGAGCAGAAACATGCCGAAGGCGTAGATCAGGCCAACCTCGCCGTCGTTGAGCACCGACAGCAGCGCGATTGGGTCCCGCACCGGGTTGAAGCCCTCGACGCCGCGGCCGAGGAAGAACGGCGCAAGCGCCGACAGCGCCGGCGCGGCGAGCGCGAGCAGCAGGAACAAATTCGAGACGGGCGAGCGGGGACGCATCGCGGGCTCACTTTCGACCACCAGCACGATGATCGGCGCCGGAACGCCGTCGGGTCAACGCCGTTTGTCGGTGCGACGCCGCCGGGCTTGATTTCCGGCGGCGATCGGGCTCCGGTCGCGCCGACTTCGGTTTCAGGAGAATGCGCACATGGCGACGGACTTCGACGTGATCGTCATCGGCTCGGGCCCCGGCGGCTACGTCACCGCCATCCGGGCGAGCCAACTGGGCTTCAAGACCGCCGTCGTCGAGCGCGAGCACCTCGGCGGCATTTGCCTCAACTGGGGCTGCATTCCGACCAAGGCGCTGCTGCGCACGTCGGAGGTCTACCATCTGATGACCCACGCCGACGCCTATGGGTTGAAGGCCGAGGGCGTCTCGTTCGACCTGACCAAGGTGGTGGACCGGTCGCGCAAAGTCGCCAAGCAGCTGTCGAACGGCGTCGGATTCCTGATGAAGAAGCACAAGATCACGGTGCTCGACGGCGAAGGCCGCCTGGAGAAGGGCAAGCCGGCCCCGACCGTCGTGGTGAAGGGAAAGGACGGCGCCGAGACCAAGCACGCCGCCAAGCACGTCATCCTCGCCACCGGCGCGCGGGCTCGGACGATCCCGCAGTCCGGCTTGGCGCCGGACGGAAAGTTGGTTTGGACCTACAAGGAGGCGCTGGTCCCCGACGCGATGCCGAAGCGGCTCCTGGTGATCGGTTCCGGCGCCATCGGCATCGAGTTCGCGAGCTTCTTCAAGACCCTCGGCTCCGAAGTCACGGTGGTGGAGATGATGGACCGCGTCCTGCCGGTCGAAGACGAGGAGATCTCCAAGCTGGCGGAAAAGCAGTTCAAGAAGCAGGGCATGAAGATCGTCACCGGCGCGACGGTCGAAAAGCTCGACGTCTCCGGCGCGGCCGCCAAGGCGACGATCAAGGCCGGCGGCAAGTCCGAGACCCTGGAGTTCGACCGCGTGATCGTCGCCGTCGGCATCGTCGGCAACGTCGAGGGCCTCGGGCTCGAGGCGTTGGGCGTCAAGGTCGAGAAAACCCACGTCGTCGTCGACGGCTACGGCCGCACCGGGGTCGACGGGCTCTACGCCATCGGCGACCTCACGGGGCCGCCGTGGCTCGCCCACAAGGCCTCGCACGAAGGCGTCGCCTGCATCGAAAAAATCGCCGGCGAAAAAGACGTCCACGCCCTCGATCCGTCGACGATTCCCGGCTGCACCTATTGCATGCCGCAGGTCGCGTCGGTCGGATTGACGGAGAAGGCGGCCAAGGACGCCGGCCGCAAGGTCAAGGTCGGGCGCTTCCCGTTCATCGGCAACGGCAAGGCGATCGCCCTCGGCGAGCCGGAAGGGCTGGTGAAGACCGTGTTCGACGCCGAGACCGGCGAGCTGCTCGGGGCGCATATGATCGGGGCCGAGGTCACCGAACTGATCCACGGATTCGGCATCGCCCGGACCCTGGAGTCGACCGAGGCGGAGTTGATGCAGACCGTGTTCCCGCACCCGACGCTGTCGGAAATGATGCACGAGAGCGTGCTCGACGCCTACGGACGCGTCGTGCACGTGTAACCATTCGTCGCGGGGCGGTGGACCCGTGGAATGCAACTTTATAACGTTTGCCGCGAACGATGTTGGGAGTGTCTCCATGAACCGCGTTTTCGCGGCGGTCCTGTCCGCCGCCGTCCTCGCCGCGCCCGCCGCGGCCGCGCAGATCCGCCAAACCAAGGGCGATTTCGACGACAAGTTTCGCCAGCTTGAGTCCGAGATCCGCGACCCGAACGTCTACCGCACCGCGTCCGGCGCGCCGGGGCCGAACTATTGGCAGCAGGAGGTCGACTACAAGATCGACGCGACGTTGGACGAAGCCGCCAAGCGGATCACGGCGACGGAGGACATCGACTACCAAAACAATTCGCCCGACACGCTCACCTACCTCTGGGTGCAGCTCGACCAGAACCGGCACCGGCCGGAATCGACCTCGCGGATGAGCGGGACGGCGGGGTCGGACGACGGCGAGGACAGCGTGTCGATGTTCGCGCTGCGCCGCGACTTCGCCTCGCGCGACATCGAATACGGCCACACGATCACCGCGGTGACCGACGCGCGCGGCCGCGACCTGCCGTATGTGATCAACGACACCATGATGCGGATCGACCTGCCGCAACCGTTGGCGCCCGGCCGTTCGGTCCGCTTCAGCATCGGCTGGACGTTCAACATTCCGGAAAACAACGTCATGGGCGGCCGCCACGGCTACGAGCGCTTCGACGCCGACGACGAGGCGGGCACGCCGGAAACTTTCCAGTATTTTCTCGCCCAGTGGTTTCCGCGCCTCGCCGCCTACACCGACTACACCGGCTGGCAGCACAAGCAGTTTCTCGGCGGCGGCGAATTCACGCTCGAGTTCGGCGACTACGAGGTCGCGCTGACGGTCCCCGCGGACCACATCGTGGCCTCCACCGGCGCCTTGCAGAACGCCAACCAGGTCCTGACCGCCGAGCAGCGGGCGCGACTCGACCAGGCCCGCGACGCCGACAGCCCGGTCTACATCGTCACCCCGGACGAAGCCCTGGAGAACGAGAAGGAAGGAACCGGCGCCACCAAGACCTGGCGCTTCAAGGCCGACAACGTCCGCGATTTCGCCTGGGCCTCGTCGCGCAAGTACATCTGGGACGCGATGGGCTACGCCCAGGACGACCGCGAGACGCCGTTCGTCTGGGCGATGTCGTTCTACCCCCGCGAGGCCGACTATCTGTGGTCGAAGTATTCGACCCAGGCGGTCGTGCATACGATGGAGGTCTATTCCCAGTTCTCGTTCCCGTACCCGTACCCCACGGCGCAGTCGGTCAACACCTGGGCCGGCGGCGGCATGGAGTACCCGATGATCACCTTCAACGGCTACCGGCCGACGAAGGACGAAGAGACCGGGGAGTGGAGCTATTCGCATCAGGCCAAGCACGGGCTGATCGGCGTCGTGATTCACGAAATCGGGCACATTTACTTCCCGATGACGGTCAACTCCGACGAGCGCCGCTGGACTTGGATGGACGAGGGGATCAACTCGTTCCTGCAGGTGCTGGCCCAAGACCTGTGGCAGGACGGCGGCTACCCCCGCACCCGCGGCAAGCCGGTCGGCATCGTCGGCTACATGAAGTCGGAAAATCAGGTTCCGATCATGACCCAGTCCGACTCGATCCTGCAGTTCGGCAACAACGCCTACGCCAAGCCGGCGACGGCGCTGAACATCTTGCGCGAAACCGTGATGGGGCGGGACTTGTTCGACCACGCGTTCCGGGAATACGCCAACCGCTGGAAATTCAAACGCCCGACGCCGGAGGACCTGTTCCGCACCCTCGAGGACGCCTCCGCGGTCGATCTCGACTGGTTCTGGCGCGGCTGGTTCTTCACCACCGACCACGTCGACTTCGACCTCGCCGACGTGCGCGAATACCAAGTCTCGACCGGCGATCCGGACGTTGAGTTTCCGCTGGCGCGGGCCCGCGACGCCGAAGCGCCGATTAACCTTTCCAACCAGCGCAACGCCGACATCGAAAAGCACGACGAACGCTACGACGGTCTGATCGACACCTATTCCGAAAACGACGAGTTCACGGTCACCAACGTCGACCGCAACACCTATCTCGCGGCGCGCGACGGCCTCGATGGCTGGCGGCGCGAGGTGCTCGACCGGGCGATTGAGGAAGGGCAGTACTTCTACTTCGTCGACGTCGCCAACCTCGGCGGCCTGGTGATGCCGCTGCCGTTCGAGGTGACGTTCGCCGACGGCTCGAGCGCGCGGATCCAGATTCCGGCCGAGATCTGGCGGCGCAACGCCAAGTCGGTCACGAAGATGTTTGCGTTCGACCAGCCGGCGACATCGTTCGTGCTCGACCCGCAGCTCGAGATCGCCGACGTCAACATGGTGAACAACGCGTTTCCGCGCCGCATCTCACGCTCCCGAATCGACGTGTTTGAATCCGCGCGTCCGGAGTTTCGTGACCTGATCGCCGACATGCGCGTCGAGTTGCGGACCGAGGAAGGCGCCGACGAGGACGCGCCCCTGGAGCCGAACTGACAGCGATGCGGACTCAGGTCACCCGCCGCGCCGTGATCGCCGGAGCCGCCGCCGCGGCGGCTGTGGCCCGGCCGGCGTTCGCCCACCGCATGCACACCGCGCTCAGCGAGGTGACCTGGAATCCGAACGCCGGGGCGATCGAGATTTTCCACCGCGCCTACGCCCATGACTTGAGCGGCGCCGTCGCCCGCGCGGCCGGCCGGCCGGGACGGCCGCTGGAGAACGACGAGGATCTGGCGCTCGCCGCGCTCTACGTCGAAGGGCGGTTCGCGGCGGCGGCGGACGAGGGCGCGGAGCTGCCGCTCGAAACCGTCGGGGCGGAGTTCGACGGCGACCATCTTTACGTCTACCAGAAACTCTTGATACCTGAGCCGCCTCAAAGACTTGGGGTGCGCAATCTGATCCTTGTCGAGGAGTTTTCGGATCAGACCAACTTCGTCAACGTGGCGCTGTGGGACGAAATCCGGACCCTGATCTTCCGCGGCCGCGGCGGCATGCGCTGGACGGGCGCTTGATCGGGCCCGCCGGCGGGTCCAAGTAAGCGGCATGGCGACGGTCATCGACACCACCGGCGGACGGACGCCCGCGTTGCGGCACCCGGAAAAGCAAAAGCGACCGGACACGCCGGTGCAGCGCAAGCCGGCCTGGATTCGGGTCAAGGCCCCGGTGTCGAAGGGGTACGCGGAAACCAAGAAGATCGTCCGCGACAAGAACCTGGTCACCGTGTGCGAAGAGGCGGGATGTCCCAACATCGGCGAGTGTTGGGAGAAAAAGCACGCCACCTTCATGATCCTCGGCGACCGCTGCACGCGCGCCTGCGCCTTCTGCAACGTCGCCACAGGTCTGCCGGGCCCGCTCGACCCGGACGAGCCGCGCAACGTCGCCGTCGCGACCCGCGAGATGGGCCTTGAGCACGTCGTCGTCTCCTCGGTCGACAGGGACGATCTCGAGGACGGCGGCGCAGGACATTTCGTCAAGACCATCAACGCCTTGCGCGACGAAGTTCCAAACACGACGATCGAAATCCTGACCCCGGATTTCCTGCGCAAGGAGAGCCGCTTCGTCGACGCCGTGATCGACGCCGGACCGGACGTGTTCAACCACAACCTCGAGACCGTGCCGCGGCTCTATCTCTCGATCCGCCCGGGATCGCGCTACTACCATTCGTTAAGGCTGCTGGAGCGCGTCAAGGAACGCGCTCCCTCCCAGTTCACCAAGTCCGGCCTCATGGTCGGCCTCGGCGAGAGCAAGGAGGAGGTGATGCAGGTGATGGACGACATGCGGTCGGCGGGCGTCGATTTTCTCACCGTCGGCCAGTATTTGCAGCCGACCCGCAAGCACGCCGCCGTCGAACGGTTCGTGCCGCCGGAGGAATTTGCGTTGCTGGAGACCATCGCCCGGGCGAAAGGCTTCCTGATGGTGTCGGCGAGTCCGCTGACTCGCTCGAGCTACCACGCCGGGGAAGACTTCCAACGCCTGCGCGCGGCCCGCGAGGCCAAGCTGCGGACCGCCTAGGCCGTGCCCGAACACCGAGACCGCCGCCGTGTCCCGCACGCCCCGGAGGACGTTTTCGATCTCGTCGCGAACGTCCGGGACTATCCCAATTTCATCAAATGGATCAAAGCGATGCGCGTGAAAGATGAGCGTGTCGTGAACGGCGTGGGCGTGCTCAAGGCCGAGGCGGTCGTCGGCTTCAAGATCGTCCGCGAGCGGTTCGCCACCGAGGTCCGTGTCGACAAGCCGGCGGGCGCGATCGACGTCGCGTTCATCTCCGGGCCGTTCGACGAACTCGACAACCGTTGGCGCTTCCACGGCTTGGCGGACGGCTCCTGTCTGATCGACTTCTGGATCGACTTCGAGTTCCGCAACCCGTTGCTTCAGACTTTGTTCACCACGAATTTCGACCGCGTGTCGGGGCGCCTGATCCGCGCCTTCGAACAGCGCGCCGCCGCGATCCTGCCGCCGGCCGGCGACGTGTCAGCCGACCCCGCCGCCCTGATCGCCGCCTTCGAGGGCGCCGCGCAGCAGGGTTAACGCCGTCTTGACGGCCGCGAGCCGAACCGCGCCGCGGCCGAGATCGCCGAAGCGGCGCTCGACCGCCGTCGCCGGGCGGCCGCGTGACGCCACCCCGAACCACACCAGGCCGACCGGCTTTTGCGGCGTCCCGCCGCCGGGGCCGGCGATCCCGGTGACGGCGACCGCCAAGTCCGCGCCGCCGGCCGCCAAGGCCCCGTCGGCCATCGCCGCGGCGACCTCGCCGCTGACCGCGCCGCGGGCCGCGAGCAGCGCCTCCGGGACGCCGAGAAGCGCGGTCTTGGCGGCGTCGGAATAGGTGACGTAGCCGCGGTCGACGACCGCCGAGGAGCCCGGGATCTCGGTCAGGCAGGCGGCGATCAGGCCGCCGGTGCAGCTTTCCGCGGTGGCGATCGTCCACCCCTTGGCGCGCGCGGCGGCGAGCACCTGGCGGGCGGCGTCGGTCAGCTCGGAGGGAAACGTCATCGCGTTAGCCGGGATTCAAGGAATGTCGGGTATTTGGGATCCTCGCGTTTAGCAGGGAGCCGGCTTGATGGCGAACCTCAGCATCGCCCGGCCGGGCTCCGGTCTCGCCGTCGACGGCCGTTAGGTCGGCGTCGCCTTCGCCGCGGCGATGGGGCTTTCGGCGACGCTGCTTTTTCTGGTGCAGCCGCTGTTCGCCAAGATGACGCTGCCGCTGCTCGGCGGCTCGCCGAGCGTCTGGAACACCGCCATGGCGTTCTTCCAGGGCGTTCTCTTGCTCGGCTATCTGTACGCACACGGACTTCAAAAACTGCGAGGAATGACGACGCAAGTTGTTGTTCATGCGTGCGTTCTTGCCGTCGGGGCCTTTTTCGTGCCGCTTGCGGTCAGCGACGCCCTCGACCGTCCGCCTACGGACGCTCCGGCGTTTTGGCTGCTCGGTCTGTACGCGGTGTCGATCGGGGCGCCGTTTTTCGCGTTGTCCGCGACCGCGCCGTTGCTGCAGGCCTGGTACGCCCGCACGCGGCGGCCTGACGCCGGCGATCCGTATCACCTCTACGCGGCCAGCAACGTCGGCAGCCTCGCGGCGCTGGCGGCCTATCCGACGGTGATCGAACCGTTGACCCGTCTCGACGCCCAGACGACCGGCTGGGGGATCGGGTTTTGGGCGACCGCCGCGGCGGTTCTCGCCTGCGGCGTCTTCGTCGGCCGCCAGGGCGGCGGCGCAGCGCTCTCCGCTCCGGCGGCGCCGCGGTCGTCGCCGGTGTCGTGGTCGCGCCGCGGGCGGTGGATGGCGCTCGCCTTCGTGCCCTCAAGCCTGCTCCTCGGGGTCACGTCGCACCTGACCACCGATGTCGCCTCGGCGCCGTTCCTGTGGGTCGTGCCGCTGGCCTTGTTCCTGGCCACGTTCGTCATCGCCTTCGCCCGAAAACCGCTGATTTCGGCCGCGCGGGCGGGGAAGATAAACGCGTTTACACTCGCGCTCGCCGCGGCCGCGCTGGCGCTGCCGCAGGCGCGCTGGGAATTCGCCGCGCCGGCCCACCTGGCGGCGTTCTTCTTCGCCGCCTTGGCGTGTCACCATCTGTTGGTGAAGGCGCGGCCGGACGCCGACCGGCTGACCGAGTTCTATCTCTTCATGTCGCTCGGCGGCGTCCTCGGCGGGGTGTTCAACGCGTTCGCCGCCCCGGTGCTGTTCGACTCGATCCTGGAATATCCGCTGGCGCTGGCCGCCGCGGCCGGCCTGGCGGCGGCGGCCGACCGTCCCGGCCGCCGCGACGCCTGGGCCGCCGGCGGCTTGTTCACCTTGTTCCTTGGACTGATCGTCGTCCAAGAGCGGCTCGCCGACCCCAATCTCGCCCTCGGCGGCGCGGCGGTCGGGGCGGGGATCGCCGCCGCGGTGCTGGTGCGCGGCGCGCGCTGGTTCTACGCCGCGGCGCTGTTCGGCGTCGTCGCCGTCAGCGGCGCCGCCCTGCGGTTCGATGGGGTGATCGCCCAGGAACGCGGATTCTTCGGGGTTTTGCGAGTCGTCGAAGGCGACGGCCGGCGGGAGTTCTACCATGGCACCACCTTGCACGGGGCCCAGTCGACGGACCCGGCGGAAGCGCGCACGCCGCTGACCTACTACGGCGCCCGGACGCCGATCGGGGAGGCGCTGCAAGCCCGCCAGGCGGCCGGCGCGCGTTCCTTCGCCGTGATCGGTCTCGGAGTCGGCGCCACGGCCTGTTACGCCGAGGCGGACGATCAGTGGACGTTCTATGAAATCGATCCGCTGGTCCGCGACATCGCTCAAGATCCGGATTTGTTCCGTTTCCTGAGCGATTGCACGCCCGACGCCCCGGTAGTGGTCGGCGACGCGCGGCTGACGCTCGCCGACGCCGCGCCGGGGGCCTTCGACGTGATCCTGCTCGACGCGTTCTCCTCCGACGCCATTCCGACCCACCTTTTGACCCGGGAAGCGCTGGCGCTGTACGTCGACAAGCTTTCGCCGGAGGGGGTGCTGATCGCCCACATCTCCAACCGGGTGTTGGAGTTGGAGAGCGTCGTCGGCGACCTCGCGGCCGACGCCGGGCTGGCGGTTCGGGTGCGAAAAAGCTCGAAACTGCGCGACGGCGCTGACGTGCAGGCGACCCACGCCGCGGTCCTCGCTCGCGATTCCGAAACCCTGGCGGCGTTCGCGGTCGACCGCGGCTGGCGCGCGCCGCGCCGCTTCGGCGGTCGTTTGTGGACGGACGACTACGTCAACATCCCCGCCGCCTTGTGGCGCAAGCGGGCGGCCGGCCGCTAGAGGCGCCACACCAGGGTGGCGGCGGCCTGGGCGGCGATTCCCTCGCCGCGGCCGGTGAACCCCATTTTCTCCGTCGTCGTCGCTTTCACCGACGCGCGCTCGACGGCGACGCCGAGACCGGCGGCCAAGGCGGCGCGCATGGCGTTACGGTGCGGACCGATCCGGGGCCGCTCGCAGATGAGGGTGACGTCGAGGTGCTGGATTTCGGCTCCCGCGGCGCGAGCCAGGGCCGCCGCGTGGGCCAGGAAGGCGGCGGAATCCGCGCCTTTCCAGCGCGCCTCGGCCGGCGGGAAATGGCTGCCGATGTCGCCGGCCCCGAGCGCCCCAAGCACCGCGTCGACGGCGGCGTGAAAGCCGACGTCGGCGTCGGAATGTCCGGCCAGGGCGACGTCGGCGGCGATCCGGACGCCGCACAGCGTCAGGCCGCCGCCGGGGACGAGCCGGTGGGCGTCGAACCCGGTCCCGGCGGCGATCCGCGCGATCGGGGCGCGCAAGAGCCGCTCGGCGCGGGAAAAGTCCTCCGGGCGGGTCAACTTGAAATTGTCGGGCTCGCCTTCGACCGCGACGACGTTGAATCCGGCGGCGCGGGCCACGGCGACCTCGTCGGGGAGGTCGGCGTCGGCGGCGAGGCCCGCGTAGGCGGCGGCGAGGGCGGCGTGGCGAAAGCCTTGCGGCGTCTGCACCGCGCGCACCGCGCCGCGGTCAAGGTCGGCGCCGAGGCCGCCGCGGTCGTCGAGCGCCTTCAAGGCGTCCGATGAGGGCAGGGCGGGCGCGGCGCCGTCGGCGGCGGCGAGGACGTCCAGCACCCGATCGATCAGCGCCGCCGAAGCCAGGGGGCGTGCGGCGTCGTGGACCAGCACCGCGTCCGGGGGATCGGAGGCGAGGGCGGCGAGGCCGGCGCGCACCGACGCGGTGCGGGTCGCGCCGCCGAGGACAATCTCCGCCGGGCGGCCGGCGGCGGACGCTTCCGCGCTCAGGAGTTGCTCCGCGTGATCTTTCCAGGACTCGGCGACGACGACGACGACACGGTCGAGGCGCGGGTGGGAGGCGAAGGCGCGGTACGCACGGACCAGCACCGGCGCGCCGGCGAGGTCGCGGTACTGCTTCGGCGTTTCGCCGCCGGCGCGAGAGCCGCTCCCGGCGGCGACGATGACGGCGGCGACGCTCAACGCGATCCTCCTGCGACGGGCATGTTTGCGACTAGGACGGCCCGGCGGCCTTGTCGAGCGGCGATCCCGACGCCGGTTCGGCGGCATCAACACGGCGGACGGCGGCGGCGGCGATGTGGCAGTCTCGCCGGGCGCGCCGCTGACGCGCAACCAATCCGGGGATCGACGATGCTCCTACGCGCTCTTGTCCTGTTTGTTGTGGCCGGCCTGGCGGCCTGTCAAACGCCTCCGGCGGCCCCGCCGCCATGGGCGGCTGAGCTCGACGCCGTCTTGCCGGAAGCCGCCGAAGCGACCGGCGCCCCGTCGATGGTCGTCGGCGTGTTTCAGGACGGCGAGCTGGTCTACGACTTCGCCTGGGGCCTGGCGGACCGCGACCCGGCGGTCGCGGCGCGCGCCGACGTCGCCTATGAGATCGGCTCCCTGTCGAAGCACTTCACCGCCGTGGCGCTGCTGCAGCAGGTCGAAGCCGGCGCTGTGTCGCTCGACGACCGCCTCGACGATCATCTCGCGAACCTGCCGCCGGCGTGGCGCGCGGTCACCCTGCGTCAGCTCCTCAGCCACACCAGCGGCGTGCCGGACTACGAAGCGGCGGCGACCTACACCGTGTACGAGGCCCCGGCCACGTCGGCGGAGATCCTCGCGATCGTCGCCGACCGGCCGATGGATTTCGCGCCGGGCTCCGCCTACAGCTACTCCAACACCGGCTACTATTTGCTGTGCCTGGTGCTCGAAAAGGTCACCGGGCGGTCGACGTCGGAGTATTTCGAGGACGATCTGTTCGGCCCCGCCGGCATGACGACGGCGGGTCTCGGCCATCCGGCCGGCGCTTACACCGCCCAGGGCCACAAGCCGCAAGGCTACGACAACGCCGCCGAGACCCTGGTCGAGACGCCGCCGATCTTCCCGCGCACGACGTTGGGGGCCGGCGCCGTCGCCTTGACCCTGGCCGACTGGGCGAAGTGGGAGCGGGCGCTGAGCGCCGGCGCCTTGGTCTCCGAAGAGTCCCTGGCGATGACCTACAGCCGCTCGCGACTCGATGACGGCACGGAGATCCGCTACGGCCTCGGCATGGTGATCGCGCCGCGGCGCGGCGAGACCCGCTACACGCACTCCGGCCAGACGTCCGGCTATACGACGTTTCTGGAGCGCTACCCCGATCGCGGCCTGGCGATGCTGGTGATGACCAACCGGTATGGCGGCCGTGTCGGCGGCGTGGCGACGACGCTGGCGCTGACGGTGATGCCGGACCTGCGCTACGCCGACTGGCCGGCGCTGGACGGCCCGGATCCGGCCGAGACCGCGCGCGCCCGCCGGGCTTTGCGCCAGGCCGTGCTCGCGGAGGAGCCGCTGGATCTGCTCAGCCAAGGGCTCAAGAACTTCGCCGTCGGAGAGGGTTTCGCGGACATGCGTCAGGAGGTTCAACCGTCGGTGCGCGAGCTTGACGCGCTGGTGTTGATCTCGGCCGAGGACGACGGCGGCGGCCGTCGCCTGGTCTACCGCGGCGGCTACGGCGGCGAGGTCCGGTTCTGGGAGATGCGTTTCGTCGACGGAATCCTCACCGGCCTGAACTGGGTCGAGGAGTAGGGGAGCGCCTCGCGGCTTGACAGAGCCGCCGCGGCGAGGCGATTGGCGGCCATGGCTTTTTGCATCGGACCCGTCGCCGTCGCCGGCCGCGCCGTGCTGGCGCCGATGTCGGGCGTCACCGATCTGCCGTTTCGGCGCATCGCGCGCCGCTTCGGGGCGGCGCTGGTGGTGTCGGAGATGGTCGCCTCGGAAGAGCTCGCCAAGGGCCGCGCCGACGTCGTCCGCCGCGCCGCCGGCGACGCGGACGTGGCGCCGCGGATGATTCAGCTCGCCGGGCGGGAGGCGCGGTGGATGGCGGAAGGCGCGAAAATCGCCGCCGACGCCGGAGCCGACGTCGTCGACATCAACATGGGCTGCCCGGCCAAGCACGTCACCAAGGGCCTCTCGGGCTCCGCCTTGATGCGCGACCTCGACCACGCCCTGAGCCTGATCGAGGCCACGGTCGACGCGGTGGACGTCCCGGTGACGTTGAAAATGCGGCTCGGTTGGGACCACGACAGCGTCAATGCTCCGGTGCTCGCGGCCCGCGCCGAGGCGGCCGGCGTGCAGGCCTTCACCGTGCACGGGCGCACCCGCTGTCAATTCTACGCCGGCGCCGCCGACTGGGCCGCGGTCCGGGCGGTGAAGCAGGCGGTGCGCGTCCCGGTGATCGTCAACGGCGACATCGCCGACGCCGCGGACGCGCGCGCGGCGCTCGCCGCCTCCGGCGCCGACGCGGTGATGATCGGCCGCGCCGCCTACGGCCGCCCGTGGCTGCCGGGCCGAATCGCCGCCGCGCTCGCCGGCGCGGGCGAGGCCCGCGAACCCGCCGGGCCGGCGCTGCGCGACCTGATTCTGGAACAATTCGAGGAAAGTCTCGCCCTCTACGGCGTCCCGCTTGGGCTGCGGACGTTTCGAAAGCATCTCGCGTGGTACGTCGGTTCGGCGCCTTCGGCGTTGTCGCCCGACGAACGCCGCGCCGTCGCCAAACGCCTGTGCCGCCTCGACGATCCGGCCCATTTGCGCGCCGAAATCCACGCCGTGTTCGGCGAATCCGACATCGCCCTGGCCGCCGCCGCCTGATCGCGCGGCCGCGTCCTATGTGACGTTCCTGCAACGGCGTGTTGATTTGCGGCAACGCAGGCGTAGGATCGCCCCGTCTCGGCAAGGAGCACGCGGTTCGCATGAGTTCTCAGGCGACGCCCGCCGGCAAATCCGGCGGACCTTGGACGAGGGGGCCGCGCGCGTTCATCTCGAACGCCTTCGGGGCAGGCTTCGCCGCCGCCGCCGTGATCGCCGTCGTGGCCGGTTTGCGGGTGTTCGCGGGCGGCGATCCGACGGCCGCCGCCGGCGACCTGATGCTCTCGGCCCTCATCGCCAATTTGATTTTGATCGCCGGGCTCGGCGGCTACCTCGGCCTGCGCGTCGTCCGCCTGGTGCGC
>JAJFFL010000265.1 GCA_021776705.1 Alphaproteobacteria bacterium | reverse complement strand
CGGCTTTTGCGGAATCAGCGCTCATCTGCGCTCTCGTGCTCAATTGCCGTCGGCGCACGATAGGCCGGCGGCGCTAAGCCGCGCTTAAAAGACAAGGTCAACCAAAGGTGAACGCCGGACCTAGTCGTCCGGGGCGATCTCGCGTTGTTCGCCGGGAACGAGGAACAAGTCGTCCCAATTCCCCGCGCGGCGCTCCTCGTCGCCGCGCCGGTCCGCCCGCGGCACATGAACGCCGACCAGGTCGCGGGCGTTGATTCGGTCGGTGAGTATCTTCTTGCCCTCGTAAGTCAGGTAGAACCAGTACGGCGGAAACGCCAAATGCGTGCGCCGCGACGCCCAATGGTCTTTTTGCCGCTTGAACGGCCCCGCCTCGTCGTCGGCGTCGCCGAGATGCATCACGGTCAGGTTGCGGCCGAGGGTGACGCGGTAAACGAGGTTTTGAACGCCGGCGTTGCGGCGGCCGCCGGCGTGCGGAATCGCGACAACTTCGACGTCGATCCCGTCGTAGCCCCAAACCTGGTCCGGAGGATCGTCGCCGAAGTGCAAGACCGCCGGCGCGTCGCCGGGCGTCAGGTCGAGGGCCGTCACCCGCGCGAACACCGGGTCGTCTTCGACCCCGGATTCGTGGCGCAACGCGTCAAGAACCTGCCGCGGCGCGACCAGCTTCACGTCCGGTAGCGCGCGCAAGTAGGCCAGCAGCGGGCCGGTCGAAACGTGGTCGTCGTGGCCGTGGGAGACGAAGACGACATCGATTCCGTCGAACGGAGCCTCGCCGGCCATGAGGGCGGCGCGCATCTCGTCGGGCAGCAGCTGATAGTACCCGAAACCCTCGTCGAACAGGGGATCGAACAGAATCTTGGTGTCGCCGCGGACGACCAAGACGCCCTCGTTTCCGAGATATGTCGCGTTCCCGACGAGGTCGTGCGCCGGGGCGGGAGAGCTCAAGAAGACCGGCGCCAGCAGCGCGGCGACCAAGGCGTTGCGAGTCATCATTCCCGCATAAAAATCGCCAATCGCGACGAAACAACGGCACCGTCGGCTACTCGGCCGCCGCCTCCGCCGTGTCGCGCTCAAGCGACAAGTCGATGTTGACGGTGACGAATTCCGGAATGATCTGAATAAAGGAAATGCCGAAGTCATATCGCGACACCGTCGCCGTGGCGGTGAACCCGGCGGCCTCGCGAGTCTTCCATTTTTCGTCGTCCCGCACTTCGGCGAACGGGTGAATCCCGTGATAATTCAAGGTCACATCGAGCGACACTGGCAGAGTGACGTCCTTGATCGTCAGGTCGCCGGACATGACGCCGTGGGTGTCGTCGGTGCGCGAGAACGACGTTGCGACGAAGCGCGCGGTCGGAAAGTTTTCGACGTTGAAGTACCACTCCGACTGAAGGTTCTTTTCCATTCGCTCGATACCGGTCGCGAGGCTCGACATGTCGATCGTGACGTCGACGACGCTGTTCTCCGGATTGTCGAAATCGAGCTCGAACACGCCGTCGAACCCGGTGAAGGTCATCTGGTCCTTGACCATGCCGCCGTAGTCCCATTCGACCTCGATCCGTGAATGGTCGACTTCGAGGTCGTAGCGGATCGGCCCGTCGGCGGCGGCGGCGGCGGCGGACGTTTGCGCCGCGTCGCCGCGCTCCGAACACGCGGCGGCGGCCAACAACAACGCGGGCACGGCGTAAGACAGCTTCATGTGATCGATCCCCGTCGGCGGTGAAACAGGAGACACCTTGGCGTCATCGCCGGACCGGCGGCGCACCTGTTGCGACCAAATGAGAGAATTCGTCGATCAACCGCATTGCGGCGTCAGGCGTCGAGCTTGGCCATTTCTTCGTCGGAGACGTCGAAGTTGGCGTAGACGTTCTGGACGTCGTCGGAGTCTTCCAGCTGCTCGAGCATCTTGAACAGGGTCACCGCCTTCTCGCCGTCGAGATCGATCGAGTTCTGCGGCCGCCAGATGATCTTGGTCGACTGGGCCTCGCCGAACACGGCCTCGAGCGCGGTCGCGACCTCGTTGAGATCTTCGCGGGCGCAATAGATCACGTGACCGTCTTCGTCGGACTGGACGTCCTCGGCGCCGGCGTCGATCGCCGCCTCCAGAACTTTGTCCTCGTCGCCGATCTCCGGCCCGTAACGGACCTCGCCGACCTGATCGAACATGAAGGCGACCGAGCCGGTCTCGCCGAGGTTGCCGCCGTTCTTGGAGAACGCGGTGCGGACTTCGGAAGCGGCGCGGTTCTTGTTGTCGGTCGAGACCTCGACGATGACGCCGACGCCGCCGGGACCGAAGCCCTCATAGCGGATGTCCTCGTAGTCCTCGACGCCGCCGCCGGCGCCCTTGGCGATGGCGCGCTCGATGTTGTCCTTCGGCATCGACTGCGCCTTGGCGTTGGCGACCGCGAGGCGGAGGCGCGGATTCATGTCCGGATCGCCGCCGCCGATTTTCGAGGCGATCGTGATCTCTTTGGACAGCTTGGAGAACAGCTTGCCGCGCTTGGCGTCCTGGCGCCCCTTGCGGTGCTGGATGTTCGCCCATTTGGAATGGCCGGCCATGGCCTCGACTCCGAGATGAATTGTTCAGCGCGGCGCGACCTTTAGCGGAGGCTGCCCGTGCGTGTCCACGGCGACGGCGGCGATCGCGCGCCCAAACGTCAGTTGCCCGCCCCGCCCGCCTCTCGCATGCTTCGGACGGGACTATCGAGGGGACCACGCCATGGACCGCCATCTCAGCCGCCGCAGCTTTCTGGCCCGCACCGGGCTTTACGCCGGAGGCGCGGTCCTGGGCGCGAGCGTGCTGGCGAGCTGCGAAACGTCCTCGGAAAGTCCCGGACCGTCGGGTCCTCCAGGGAAACCGGCTGCCCCGTTTCCAATGATCGCCGACACGGCGACTCGGCTGAACGCGGCGACCGCCGCCGGCCTGCGCGCGCTCGGGATCGCGACCGTTTTCCGCTACTACAGCCACCTGCCGCCGAGCCTGCCGGACAAGTTTGTGACGCCGGAAGAAGCCCGGATCATCTACGACGCCGGCCTGTCGCTGGGAACGGTGTTCCAGCACTACAACAACTGCTTCCGAACCTTCGAGAACGCCTGGGGCCGCGAGGACGCCGAACAGGCGCTTCGCCAGGCCGAGGGGATCGGCCAGCCGGCGGGATCGGCGATCTACTTCGGGGTCGATGGCGACTGGCCCTACGCGAGCATGCTCGGCCCTGTCCGCCGCTACTTCGAGGACGTCAACGCGGCGTTCGCCGGCTCCGGCTACGCCGTCGGCGTCTACTCCAACGGCTGCGTCTGCGACACGATCCGGGAAGCCGGTCTCGCCTCCTACTTTTGGCTCTCCGGCTCGACCGCGCATACCGGGACCCAGGCCTTTTTCAACCTGGGACGCTGGACCCTGTATCAGAACGCGCTCGACATCGGCGTCGGATTGCCGACGGTTCATATCGACACCAATCTCTCCAATCCGGCGGCCGGCGGTTACTTCGGCCAATTCGACGCACGCGGGGCGAGGACGGCGGCGCACGCGTCCGGCGCGACATCGGCAATTTTCAATGGGCGTCGATTCCTCGCCGCCGCGGCGGCCGTGCGAGCCGGGCCGGACGCGGGCGCGTCCGAGCTCGGCGCCCTCCGCCAGCTGTCGAACGTGCGTGTCCTGGGAACGACCGGCGGCTGGTCTCAAGTTCTCACTCAGGAAGGCGGCGCGCGCCGCGTCGCCGGCGGCGACGCGGTGACCGGTTATCTGCCGAACGACGTCCTTGCGCCGATGGACAAGTTCCCAGGCGGCGTCACCGCCTACGGCCTTTGCGGCGCGTCCAGCGAACCGAGCGAGGCCTACAAGTATGAAGCCTGCGCACGGGCGTCCGACCGCCTGCGTTGACTAGTTCGCTGGCGCGACGGCGGCGTCGGGCGCCGGCACGTGTTCCGGCAAGCGGCCGCCGATGCGGATCGGTTCGCAGCGCGTCGCCAGTCCGGTGGCGTCGTCGGTCATGACGTAGAGTCCGCACACGGTCGCCTCCCCGTCCGCCACGGACGGGCGTTCGCCGCGGATGCGGGTGGTGAATCGACGCACCGGTTCTTCTTTTTCGATGCCGATCACCGAGTCGTAGTCGCCGCACATTCCGGCGTCGGTGATGTAGGCCGTGCCGCCGTTCAGAATTTGCGCGTCGGCGGTCGGGACATGAGTGTGGGTGCCGATCACCGCGGACGCGCGGCCGTCGCAAAAGTGACCCATGGCGTATTTTTCCGACGTCGCCTCGCCGTGAAAGTCGATGACGACGGCGTCCGCAGCCTGGCCCAGGGGGCAGGCCGAAAGCTCCCGCTCGACGGCGGCGAAGGGGCAATCGAGGGCGTCCATGAACAGCCGGCCCATGACGTTCATGACCAGGACCGAACGGCCGTCGCGGGTGTGGAACAAGTTCGCCCCTTTGCCCGGCGCGTGCGCCTCCGGCGGGTAATTGGCCGGGCGCAGGAGCCGCGGCTCGCGTTCGATGTAAGTCAGCGCTTCAGCCTGATCCCAGGCGTGGTTGCCGAGGGTGAGGACGTCGGCCCCGGCGTCGAACAGGGACACGGCGACTTTTTCGGTGATCCCGAAACCGCCGGCGGCGTTTTCGGCGTTGACGATCACAAGGTCGAACGCGAGGCGGCGCTGAAGATCGCCGAGATGGCGCTCCAGGCCGACGCGGCCCGATTTGCCCATGATGTCGCCGAAAAAGCCGATGCGCATGTCTACTCGCTCAAGTGCCGCCGCGCCTGATACGCGGCCGATTCCGTGACGGTCCAGTCGAGGAACTCATCCTGAGGCCCGCGCGGGACCGCGTCGACCCGCTGCACCTCATAGGCCAAGCCGACGACGGTCACGTCGCCCGCCTGGCGCAGCGCCGCGATCGTGCGGTCGTAGTAGCCGCCGCCGTAGCCGAGCCGGCCGCCGTCGGCGTCGAAGGCGAGCAGCGGCGCGAGGATCAGATCCGGCGTCGCCTCCTCCGCCCCGTCCGGCGGAACCCGGGTCCCGAACCCAGCCTCGACGAGCTCGCCGCCGAAGTCGAAGGCGCGAAAGATCAGCGGCGCGCGCTTGGCGACCACGACCGGCAGACACATTCGCGCTCCGGCCTGGGCGAACCGCGCCATCGCCCCGCCGGCCTCGATCTCGTCGTTCATGGCGGCGTAGCCGCTGACGGTCTTAAAGCCCGCCTCGAGCAGCGTCTCCGGGAGGCGAAACGCCAGAGCTTCGCCGGCCTTCGGCATCTGTCGAAATTCGCGCGCGCGGCGCCGCGCCATCTCAGTCCGCAAGGCGGCTTTGGCTTCGGCCAGGGACGCAAGGTCGGGTTCGGTCATCAGTCAGGCGCCGCGGACGCCGTGGGGATATGTCATCCCCGTCGACCTGGCGTACCAGGTGGGCGCCGCGTGATCGGGACCAGGGTCCCGGCCAGAGGCAGCTCCCTCGACAAAGGATACGGTCGCCGGGATGAGCCTCCCGCACGCGCGCCGCAGCAGCGCCTGAATGTAGGGAGCGTCGCGCCGTCCAACAAGCGAATCGTCATGGCAACCGCCGGACCAGCTGAGCGATCCGGTAGGCGGCCTGGTCGACGGCGTCGGCGACGGCGGCGGCGGTCTCCTGACGCGGCGCGGCGGCCAGCTCCAGCGCCAGAGCGGCGAAAAAGGCGGCGTCGTCGATCGAGGAAAACCGGCCGCCCAGGGCGCGGGCTTCGGGCTCCAGCGCCTTGGCCGCGGCCTCCAGGCGCTCCTGATCGCCGGCCCGGCAGGGGACCGAAATTCGGCGTCCGCCGATCGTCAGGGTGACACGGGCCTGGCTCACCGCGCCGACTCCTCCGCGCCCGGATCGGAGTCGGCGAGGGCGTCGCGCACGGCGGCGACGGCCTCGGCGACTTCGGCGGCGGCGGTCTCGGCGAGGGTTTCGAAGGTTTTGGCCCGCCCAAGAGCGGAATCCTTCTGCTCGGCCAGGGAGGCGCGATCCTCGACCATGGCCTCGAAGGCGCGCGCGGTGTCATGCGCCGCCTGCAACTGGTCGGCGAGCGCGTCGAGCTTGGTCTCCAGCTCGTCGACGGCGGCGTTGAGCCGCCCGATCGCGGCCTCGGTGAGCGCGTCGGTCATGGCGCAAGACTACTACATGTCGAGCCGGTTCGCGCCAGACCGCGGATTCGCTTTGAAACCTCGCGCAACCCTTTGTGAGCCTTTGCGGTGTGGACGCCGGTCGCCGCGGCGGCTAAGACCCGCGCCGGCACGCCGCGCCACGCAGTTCCCCCGGCCGCGGCCTTTTCACGTTCGCTCAGGAGGCGCCCATGGCGGTCCGCGTCGCCATCAACGGGTTCGGCCGCATCGGCCGGCTCGTACTTCGCTCGATCATCGAACATCGACGCAGCGACATCGTCGTCGTCGGCGTCAATGATCTCGCCCCGGTCGAGACCAACGCGCACTTGCTGCGCTTTGACTCGATCCACGGCCGGTTCCCGCAACCGGTCAACGTCGACGGCTCGATCATGGACGTCGGCTCGGGCCCGATCCGCGTCACCGCCGAGCGCGACCCGTCGAAACTGCCGTGGAAGGAACTCGACGTCGACGTGGCGCTCGAGTGCACGGGAATTTTCGCCGACGCCGAAAAGGCGAAGGCGCATCTCGACGCCGGCGCCAAGAGGGTGCTGATTTCGGCCCCGGCGAAAGGCGTCGCCAAGACCATCGTCTACGGCGTCAACCACGACATCCTGACGTCCGACGATCTCATCGTGTCGAACGCTTCGTGCACGACCAACTGCCTCGCGCCGGTCGCCAAAGTCCTCAACGACGCGATCGGCATCGAGCGCGGATTCATGACCACGATCCACGCCTACACCGGCGACCAGCCGACGCTCGACACCATGCACAAGGACTTGCACCGCGCCCGCGCCGCAGCGATGTCGATGATTCCGACGTCGACCGGAGCCGCCAAGGCCGTCGGCCTGGTGCTGCCGGAACTGGCCGGCAAGCTTGACGGCGTTTCGGTGCGCGTGCCGACGCCGAACGTGTCGATGGTGGACCTGACCTTCGACGCGGCGCGAAAAACCACCTCCGACGAGATCAACGACGCGATCCGCGCCGCGGCCAACGGCGCGATGAAGGGCGTGCTCGCGTTCACCGACGGGCCGCAGGTGTCGATCGACTTCAACCACGACCCGGCCTCCTCCACGGTGCAGACCGGAGAGACCAAGGTCATCGACGGCACGCTTGGACGGGTGATGTCCTGGTACGACAACGAATGGGGCTTCTCCACACGCATGGCCGACACGGCCGTGGCGCTGGCGTCGAAGATCTGACGCCGTGACGGTCGTCATCTTCGCGCTCGGAGCCTATGCGCTGGCGTCGTGCGGCATCGCCGTCACGGCGCTGGTGTTCGGCGTCCGGCGTAAGCCGCTCAAGGACGCGGCTTTGACCCTCGGCGTCATGTACGCCGTCGCCGCCGCGGTCGGGCTGATGCCGCTCGCGGGCGCGATGATCGACATCACCGAAACCCACGGCCAAGAGGCGTTGCCGATTCTGGCCTTGGCGTTCGCCACGATCGGGGGCGTCGGCCTGCCGCTGGCGTACGGCCTCGGCCGGTTGGCGTCGAGAGCGTTCCGGTCCAAGCCCAAAGACGTGTGAGGGGTTCGCCATGACCGCCTTCCGCCGCCTCAAAAGCGCCGACGTGAAAGGCAAACGCGTCCTCGTCCGCGTTGATTTCAACGTCCCCATGGCCGACGGCGCGATCAGCGACGACACGCGTCTGCGCGCCGCCTTGCCGACCCTCGAAGACCTGCGCGGCCGCGGCGCCAAGGTGATCCTGTGCTCGCATTTCGGCCGGCCGAAAGGCGAGCGCCGGCCGGACATGTCGCTCGCCCCCGTCGCCCTGGCGTTGGAAGCGCTGATCGAAACCGACGTCGTGTTCGCGTCCGACTGCGTCGGCGCCCCGGCGGCGGACGCCGTGGCCAAGCTCGCCGACGGCGGCGTGGCCCTGCTGGAGAACCTGCGCTTCCACGAGGGCGAGGAGGACAACGACCCCGAATTCGCCGCCGCGCTCGCCGCCAACGCCGACCTCTACGTCGACGACGCCTTTTCCGCCGCGCACCGGGCGCACGCCTCAACCGTCGGCGTCACGCGCGAACTTCCCTCTTACGCCGGCCGCGCCATGGAGCGCGAACTCGACCACCTGAACCAGGCGCTCGGCGACCCCAAGCGCCCGGTGACGGCGGTCGTCGGCGGGGCCAAGGTGTCGACCAAGATCGCGGTGTTGAAAAACCTTGTTTCCAAGACGGACTTCCTCGGAATCGGCGGCGCGATGGCGAACACGTTTCTCGCCGCGCAAGGCCATCCCGTCGGCAAGAGCTTGGTCGAGCGCGACCATCTGGAGACGGCGAAAGAGATTGAAGCCGAGGCGGAAAATAAAAACTGCAAGCTTATCCTGCCGGTCGACGTCGTCGTGGCGGACACGTTCGAGGCCCACGCCCCGCACCGCTCGCGGCCGATCGCCGACGTCCAGGCCGACGAAATGATTCTCGACATCGTCTCGATGACCGTCGACCT
>JAJFFL010000264.1 GCA_021776705.1 Alphaproteobacteria bacterium | reverse complement strand
GCGCGCCGGCGGCCTCGGCGGCCGCGGGGCCGACGGCGTCGATCTTATTGACCCACACCAGGTCGCCCGGCCGCAACGCCGCGGCGACCGGGTTCGGGTCGGCCGGGGCGGCGGCGTCGATCACGGCGACCCGCAGATCCGCGGCCTCGGCCCGAGCCCGGGCCCGGCGCACGCCTTCGCGCTCGACGGCGTCGTCGACGTCCCGCAGGCCGGCGGTGTCGGCCAGGATCACCAGCTGGCCGGCGAGGGCGAGGCGAACCTCGATCACGTCGCGGGTGGTTCCGGGAGCGTCGTTGACGATCGCCGCGTCGCGCCGCGCGAGGCGGTTCAGCAGCGTCGACTTGCCGGCGTTGGGCGCGCCGATCAAGGCGACCTGAAAGCCGTCGCGCACCCGCTCCCCGCGGTGGTCGTCGGCCAGATGGGCCTCCAGATCGTCGATCAACGCGGCGACGATCGGGCCCGCCCTGGCGGCGGCGGCGGCGGGCACGTCGTCTTCGTCCGGGAAGTCGATCTCGGCCTCAACCAGGGCGAGGGCCTCGACCAGGCGGGCCCGGCAGGCCTCGTAGAAGGCCGACAGGGCGCCGTCGAGCTGAGCCAGAGCCTGGGCGCGTTGGCCGGCGGTTTCGGCCTCCACGAGGTCGGCGACCGCTTCAGCCTGCGCGAGATCAAGCTTGCCGTTTTCGAACGCCCGGCGGGTGAATTCTCCGGCCTCGGCGGGACGGCAGCCGGCGCCGAGGAGGGCGTCGGCGGCGGCGTCGAGGACGGCCCGTCCGCCGTGCAGGTGAAGCTCCGCAACGTCTTCGCCGGTGAAGCTCTCCGGGGCCGGGAACCACAACACGAGAGCCTGATCGAACACCTCGCCGTCGCGGCCGGCGAGACGCCGCAGGGCGGCGCGGCGCGGCCGGGGCGGGGGGCCGGCGAGGACCGCGAGCGCCGCCCCCGCGCCGGGGCCCGAGACCCGCAGAACGGCCACCCCCGCCCGGCCCGCCGCCGACGCGAGCGCGAAAATCGTTTCCGCCGACACGGGACTATTTCTTGGTGGGGTTTTTGGGTGCGTCCTTCATGGCCGCCGCCGCGGCCGTTCCCATCAAGTTTGAAAATTGCTCCGTCATCATGCCGCCGAGCGACATCCAGTTTTTCATCAACGCCTCCGGCTCGAGCGCCTCCATGTTGGCCTCCAGCCGCTTGCGGGTCTCCTCCACCATCATGTCGTTGACGGGGGTCAAATCCGGGAGGCCAAGGAAGGCGCGCGCCTCTTCCGGCGTGCAGTCGACATTTATGGTTAAGCGCATCTGTGCGTCTCCGGGCCGGGTTTACGTTCGGTCCATGCTACAGGCACGCGCGGCGCGCGCCAGCCGCGGCGGCGTTGCCGCTGCGACGCCCCGCGCGTAGTCTCCGCCGCCGGCGCCGGAAGGCTGTTGAGCGAGCGCGACATGAGCGGCAAGACGATCACCATTCCAACCCCGGGCGGCGGCAGCTTCAGCGGCTACCTGGCCCGTCCGGGCCTGACCGGAACCGGTCCCGGCGTCATCGTGATCCAGGAGATTTTCGGCGTGAACACCTTCATGCGCGAGATCTGCGACGGGTTGGCGCGGGAGGGTTTCGTCGCCCTTTGCCCGGACCTGTTTTGGCGCATCGAACCAAAGATCGTTCTCACCGACCACACCGAAGAGGAGTGGGGCCGCGCGTTCGAGCTGTTCAAGGCGTTCGACGTCGACAAGGGCGTCGACGACATCGCGGCCGCCGTCAAAGCGCTTCGCGGGCGCGAAGAAACCACCGGCAAGGTCGGGGCCGTCGGCTACTGCCTCGGCGGCTTGCTCGCCTTTCTCACCGCCGCCCGCACCGACGCCGACGCCGTCGTCGGCTACTACGGCGTCGGCGTTCAAGACCGGCTCGAGGAGGCCGACCAGATCAAGGCGCCGCTGATGCTGCACATCGCCGGCAAGGACCAATTCACGCCGCCGCCGGCGCAAGAAGCGATCGCGACGCGTCTTAAGGAACACCCAAAAGTCACGCTCCACAGCTACCCCGACTGCGACCACGCGTTCGCCCGCACCGGCGGCGACCACTTTGACCAAGCCGCGGCCGTGACGGCCAACGAACGCACCCAGGCGTTCTTCGAAAAGCACCTGCGATGAAACCCGGCGCAAGGCTCAGCCGATGATGGCGCGCGCGGCGGCGGCCGCGGTTCTGACGGCGGCGCTGGCCGCCTGCGGACCGGCGGTCGAGGCGCCGAACGAGCCGGGGACGGGCCTGGTCGCCGGAAGAGGGGGCCTCGACGCCTACCTCCAGTGCCTCGACGACAGAGACGTCACCCTGGTCTCGGCGCACCGCGGCGGTCCGTCGCGCGGCTATCCGGAAAACGCCATCGCCACGTTCGCGCGCACGCTGTCGGCCGGCCCGGCGCTTCTGGAGGTCGACGTCCGGCGCACCAAGGACGGGGTCCTGATGCTGATGCACGACGAGGACCTCGATCGCGGCACGACCTGCCGCGGCCGCATCGGCGACCGCACCGCGGACGAGGTTTCGGGGTGCCGGCTGAAGGACCGCGAGGGGCGCGAAACGGCGTTCGCTCCGCCGCGTCTCATGGAGGTGCTGGCCTGGGCCAAGGACCGCACGATCCTGCAGCTCGACGTCAAGCCGGACGTGCGCTTCGAGCACCTGGTGCGCGACCTTCGCGCCGCGGACGCCTACGACCGTGTGATCGTCATCACCTACAGCCTCGGCGCCGCCGCCGCTCTGGCG